>JBDLJS010000088.1:0-16652 GCA_039714235.1 Bacteroidota bacterium
TTCTTTTTAATATCGCTTTATATTTTAACGTTTGGGCTTGCTTTTCTCGAAACCACAGCAAATCCTTATATCCTTTCAATGGGTGACGAAGAAACTGCAACGCGACGGTTAAACCTGGCGCAGTCGTTTAATCCGTTGGGATCTATTTTCGGAATGTTTGTGGCATCGAAGGTTGTACTTGCCGCTTTGGAATCGGATAAGAGAGATGCAGCAGGAAATTTAATTTTCGATACCTTGAGCGCAGCCGAAAAAGCTGCAATCAGAACGAACGATTTGGCAGTAATCCGCGATCCATACATAATACTTGGTTTTGTGGTTATCGCTATGTTTTTTGTCATTCTGTTTTCGAAAATGCCAAAACGCGAGAATGCTGACCATTCGATCCACCCTATGGTATCATTCAGAAGGTTAATCAGAAATATAAAATACCGCGAAGGGGTAATTGCACAGGTTTTTTATGTTGGTGCCCAAATTATGTGCTGGACCTTTATAATTCAATATGCTGATAATTTAGGAATACCAAAAGCTGAGGCACAGAATTATAACATAGTTGCAATGGCAATCTTTATCTCCAGCCGTTTTATCAGTACTTTCCTGATGAAATATCTGAACTCAAAATTAATGCTTACTATTTTCGCGGTAGGTGGAATGATAACCACAACCGGCGTAATTTTAATCGAAGGTATGCCTGGGCTGTATTTACTGGTGGCTACTTCAGCATTTATGTCGTTAATGTTCCCTACTATTTACGGGATTGCACTTGGCGGATTAAAAGAAGACTCAACACTGGGAGCAGCAGGGTTGGTAATGGCCATTGTTGGCGGTGCATTAATGCCTCCGTTGCAGGGGCTTATTATCGACATGGGAACAATTGGGCCTATGCCTGCAGTTAATGTCTCATTTATTCTTCCTTTTATCAGTTTTGTAGTGATTGCTATTTATGGTTACCGTTGTTTAAAGGTTCATAATTAAATTTTAGTAGATGAGTGAGTACAAAAGATATTGCAAAACACTAAAACTCGAAAATGACTCCCACTTAATTGAAGAGTATAAAAAAGTACATGCACCCGGTGCTGTATGGCCTGAAATAACTGAAGGAATGCGCGATGTGGGAATTATCGATATGGAAATTTATATCATGGGAACTCAGCTTTTTATGATTATGGATACGGTTGTAGATTTCGATCACGATAAGGCGATGCAAAAACTGGCTGCCAAGCCTCGACAATCGGAATGGGAAGCTTATGTTTCGCGATTCCAAAAAACAACGGCAGAAGCAACAGCGGATGAGAAATGGCAACTGATGGAGCGAATTTATAAAATGGAGTCGTAGTTTACGGTCTGAACCTCAGGCAATTTTTAATTACTGTTTTTCACTGTTTCAGTTTACAGATAAATCTTATATTTGATTATATCAAATTTGGAATCCCGGAATGGATGGAGACTTTAGCTTCCGACTTCCAGCTTCGGTCTTCCTGCTGACAATGAAATATGAATGCATACCTATTCTTAATCGGGCTTTGTGTGGTAATAATCGTTTCGTTTTTTACAAATGTAATGGCGCGTAAAACCAATGTCCCCAGTGTTTTAATGTTAATTTTACTCGGCGTTGGAATAAACCAGGTGCTGGTGGCATTCGAAATTAAACCCGATTTTTTTAGTACGCTCGAAGTGCTGGGAATTGTGGGATTGATAATGATTGTACTGGAAGCCGCCCTCGATTTGGAGCTGAAAATAGAAAAGTGGCCCATAATCTGGAAATCGTTTACCATAGCATCTTTTTCGCTGGCATTAACTTCGCTGGCATTGTCGATGTTTATCCGGCTTTTTATCCCGGAAATTGAGTTTCTTCCGGCAATTTTGTATGCGCTGCCGCTTTCAATTATGAGTAGTGCGATTATAATCCCCAGTGTTGCAAATCTTACCAGTTATAAAAAGGAGTTTTTAATTTATGAAAGTACATTCTCTGATATTTTGGGAATTATGGTTTTTTACATGATTATTGAAAATGTACATGTAGAGGGAATGCGCCAGTTAAGTTTTGCCATTGGCAGCAATATTTTTTTCACACTGGCCATATCGGTTATTTTAAGTTATGTGCTTTTATATGTGATCCAAAATATCAAAGGAGAAGCAAAATTTTTTCTGTTTTTGGCGGTGCTGGTTTTGCTTTATGCCGTGGGAAAAATATTTCACCTTTCATCGCTCATAATTATTTTAATGTTTGGCTTGCTGCTTCGTAATCATCGCGTGTTGCTTTTCGGAAAACTAAAACAATGGTTAATCGATACCCGGATTGAAGCCGTGTTCGACCAGTTTAAAATGATTACGGTTGAAACATCGTTTTTAGTGCGTACCTTCTTTTTTGTGGTATTCGGTATGACCCTACCCCTGGCGTCTCTCATAAGCTGGAAGGTGTGGTTAATCAGCTTAATATTTTTGGTTGTAACTTATGTATTAAGATATGGGCTTTTTTATGTAATCGAGAAAAAGGATACCATGCCTCAAACATTTATTGCACCAAAAGGATTAATCTCAATACTCCTGTTTTTTGCCATACCCGAATCGTTTAAAAACGAAGGTTTTGAAAGCGGGGTTTTGTTTGTCGTCATCATTGCCACCAGCATTATTATGGCATGGGCATTAATAAGGAATAGTAAACGGAAAAAACCAATAGAAGCCGATACTGAATCAGTGAATAATGAAATTACAGACGATGGTCCTGAAATTGTGGAATTGCCCATAGATTAATTTTAAAAATACTTTTCAAAATGACTTTACGATTTTCTTTTATTTTATCAATTGCCGTATTTCTTATTTCGTGTGGTACCAAATCAGAAATAAACGATAAAAAAGATTTTATTCAGACTTCCGGACAATCATTTGTCGATTCGGAAGGCAGGCAGGTTTTATTTAGTGGAATAAATTTTATTAGTAAAAACCAGGAAGAAAAGTACATGCCGCAGCAGGGAGCTGAGACTTTTGAGCAATTTAAAAGCTGGGGATTTAATGTAATCCGCCTGGGAATTATCTGGGACGGCTTGGAGCCTGAGCCGGGAAAATACAACGAAGAGTATCTGAAAGAAATTGATAAAAGGATTCAATGGGCGGCGGATAACGACATTTATGTGTACCTCGACATGCACCAGGATTTGTACGGTGCAAAATTTTCTGATGGAGCACCAGACTGGGCAACCCTGGATGAAGGACAGCCACATTACACAGGTGCAGTTTGGAGCGATTCGTATTTAATTAGTCCTGCAGTGCAAACGGCTTTCGATAATTTCTGGAAAAATTCGCCGGCTTCCGATGGTATAGGCTTGCAAGACCATTATGCCAACCTTTGGAAACACATCGCCATCAGGTACGCAGATAATACAACGGTTATTGGCTACGATATTATGAATGAACCATTTATGGGTGCAGCAGCACAAGGTGTCATGCCATTAATGCTTGGAGCTTACGCTCAGGTTTATGTAGAAGAAACCGGACAGGCACCTCCTTCTGCTGATGAACTGCAGGCAATGTGGGCTGATGAGGAATCGCGCCTGAACTCCCTTGAGTTAATTGCCTCTAAGGAAAAATATGCAAAAGTAGTTGATGCGGTTTATGAGTTGAGTGCCAATTTTGAAAAGAACCAGTTACAGCCTTTGTATCAAAAGGTTGCCAATGCAATTCGGGAAGTAGATTCTAATCATATTTTGTTTTTTAATCATAACTATTTTGTGAATACCGGCGTTTCTACAGCACTGGAAGCCACAAAACTGGCTGATGGCAGCCGCGATCCATTGGTTGCTTATGCACCCCACGGGTACGATTTGGTGGTTGATACCAAAGAAGTAGAAAACCCGAGCTACGAGCGTGTTGAATTTATTTTTGACCGTATCGCTGAAAGTGGCAAACGAATGAACATGCCCGTGTTGGTAGGTGAGTGGGGAGCATTACGCGGCAAATCACCCAAAATGATTGAAACAGCGCAACATCTTGTAAATCTGTTTGAGGGGTATAATTTTAGTAATACCTACTGGGCATACTACAGCGATATTGATGATTATCCCTATTTTCAGAATGCCATAATCCGTCCGTATCCGCAGGCAATATCGGGTAGCCTGGTACAATACGATTATAATTTTAAAACCGGCGAATTTACCTGTTCATGGAATGAATCCGAAGAAGTAACTGAACCAACCGTTATTTATGTACCTAACCTGAAAAATCTTTCGGAAGATGAAATAATTCTGGCTCCTTTGGCTGATCAGATTATATTTGAATATTGCGAAATATCGAATTCAGGAACTCTGATTGTTTCGCCCACCGGAAACAGGATTAAACGTGAATTAAGCTTTACACTCCATTCGAAATCAGGTGAGGATATATCAATTAAATAATTGAGGCGTTTAGCATAAACATTTTATGTTTACTTCTTTTTTGCCAGTTTAGAGTATTTCTTCAGATAAACCTGGTGCATTATCCAGGCTTCGAATTTGTTGATGTGTTTGGCGCCACCCAGAAATTCAGCTTCAATAAAAGCTTTGCACCCTTTTTCCAGTACCTGTGCAACTACAAAAGCTTCGTCGAGGTCGCGACCGGCACAGACAGCACCGTGATTGGCCATTAATGCTGCACTTCTTCCGCGTAATGCTTTTACCGTTGCCTTAACTATTTTTTTTGTTGAAGGTAGAGCATAATCGGCACAGCGAACCGACGGGCCAATAATTTGAGCTAAATCGTCAAGAATTGCAGGGACTTCTCTTCTCGCTGCGGCACAGGTAGAAGCATTCATCTGGTGGGTGTGAATTATGGCATTAAACTCCGTTCTGTCGTTGTAAATGCCTGAGTGCATTTTAAATTCCGACGAAGGTTTAATTCCGCCTTTGTCGTATTGGTTTGTCTTAAAATTAACTAAAACCATATTGGCAGCAGTTAGGTCATCATAAAACTTTCCGCTTGGAGTAATCAGCATTTCGTTTTCGTTTACCTTAACACTAATATTCCCCCACGTGCGTGAAACCAGGCCCTGTTCCACCAGCTTCAATCCTGCCTCTACAAGGTCTTCTCTTTGTTTTTGATAATCCAATGCCATAATGAGTTGAATCTATTAAAGTTTGACCTTTTTAGGTTCCATTCAGGCTAGTGTAAATAAAAATATAAAAAAAGGCTGCTCTTTTTAAGAACAGCCTCTTTAATTTATCCCAGATATGATTTTAATAATTTGCTTCGCGATGTATGTCTTAATCGTCTGATAGCCTTTTCTTTTATCTGTCTTACCCTTTCACGGGTTAATCCGAATCGTTCACCGATTTCTTCCAATGTCATTTCCTGGCACCCTATGCCAAAAAATAGTCTGATAATGTCGCTTTCTCTTTCAGTCAATGTAGCCAGTGCGCGGTGTATCTCTCTTGCAAGTGATTCCATAATAAGGCTGCGGTCAGCGTTTGGCGAGTCGTTATTTACCAAAACATCGAGCAGGCTGTTGTCTTCACCATCAACAAATGGTGCATCAACAGAAACATGCCGGCCCGAAACACGCAATGTGTCAGCAACCTTATCTGCAGGTAATTCGAGTGAATCTGCTAATTCTTCAGGCGATGGCTTGCGTTCGTGTTCTTGCTCAAATTTCGAAAATGCTTTGTTGATTTTGTTCAACGAACCTACCTGGTTCAATGGCAAACGAACGATACGCGATTGCTCTGCAAGCGCTTGAAGAATGGATTGGCGAATCCACCATACGGCGTAAGAAATGAACTTAAAACCACGGGTTTCGTCGAATTTTTCAGCTGCTTTTATCAACCCAAGGTTACCTTCATTAATCAAGTCAGGTAAACTAAGACCCTGATTCTGGTACTGTTTTGCAACCGATACCACAAATCGTAGGTTAGCCCTTGTAAGTTTTTCTAAAGCAGCCTGATCGCCCTTTTTAATCCGTTGTGCTAATTCGACTTCTTCCTCGACAGTAATCAGCTCTTCTTTTCCAATTTCCTGTAAATACTTGTCTAAAGAGGCACTTTCACGGTTAGTGATTGACTTTGTGATCTTTAGCTGTCTCATATAATTTTCTTAAAAATCGTGCAAATATAGAACATTAAATGTTATTGATCAAGGAGAATGACAATACAATATAGCAATTAATATAAAGTTAAAGGTTGTTCAGACACTAATTGTTATCTGTAACCTCTTAGAACGTAATAAGCATACTCTCCATCGGGGAATACACCTTCTACAAATATCCCTCCTCTCGCATTTCCAATTTCTCGTTTAAAATCATTAACCTCGTAAATGGGTTTTTTGTTTACACTAACAATAATAAATCCTTCAGTAAGGCCTGAATCTTTTAATTTTCCCTTTTTCAGATTTATTATTTTAATTCCGTTTTCAATATTAATATTTTCTTTTTCCCTGTTACTAATAGTCTCAAGCTCAGCACCAAGAACTGTTATGTTATCTCTTACAATTTCTGTGTCGCCGTGTTTGTTACGTAAGGTTACGGTAAATTGTTTCTTTTTGTTATCCCTTAATACAACAATATTCACATCGTCGCCCGGACGATACTGGCTTATTTTTTCCTGAAGCTCAGCTGATGTTTTGGTTTTTTCACCACCTACACTTATTATAACATCTTTTTCTTTAATCCCAGCTTCTTTTGCAGCACTATTTTCGGTAACACCACCAACGTAAACACCTTCAACACGCTCAAGGTTCAATTCTTCTGCTCTTTCTGCATTTACGTCTCCAATATTTACGCCCAATAAAGCTCTTTGAACCTCGCCAAACTCTTTTAAATCGTCAACTACTTTTTTTACGATTGATATTGGAACTGCAAACGAATACCCTGTGTATGAACCTGTTCTGGATGCAATTGCAGTGTTTATACCAACCAGGTTGCCTTGCTGGTTCACCAACGCACCACCACTGTTGCCCGGATTTACAGCTGCATCTGTTTGAATGAATGATTCGATGGCCATGGCATCAGGATTAATTCTTAAGTTTCTTCCCAGCGAACTTATAATTCCTGCCGTAACAGTAGAAGTTAAGTTAAAGGGATTACCAACTGCCAATACCCATTCTCCCAGTCTTAAATTATCTGAATTACCATAAGTGAGATAAGGTAAATCTTCTGCATCAACTTTTAATAAAGCGATATCTGTAGAAGGATCGGTACCTACCAAACGGGCATCAAATTCGCGTTTGTCGTTTAAAACTACCCTGATATTTTGAGCATTCTTAACTACATGGTTATTTGTGACAATATATCCATCATCGGATAAAATTACACCTGAACCAAATCCCTGTCTTATTTGCGGTTCACTTCTGTTGAATCCAAAAAATTCATCGATAAAAGGGTTCCCGCTAGACCATCTGCCATCTCTTACCGACTGTGTCATTATATGTACTACAGTATGAATCGATTTCTCGGCTGCGAATGTTAGATCGGGCAGTTTTTGCTCGCTGTCTGCCGGGTAGTCGGCGAATTTTAATGCTGCCTGTTCTTCTTTTACAGTAATTACTTCGGGGTTATCGAAAAAAGTACTGTAAGCCCAAACTGCAATAAATGCTCCTGCCAATACAAGTAAAAAAGTAATCGAAAATTTTCCTGCTCTCTTCATGTCTTTAAAAATTTGTTTTACGAAAGTTATTTAACTGTTGTGGTAAAACGCAAATTTATTGCCAGTGTTTTTTATTTCAAGGTTAGTAGTCTTGTATTTTACATTATTTAACAACCTAACACAGTTTTTGTTAAAAAGTTGAAAACAGAATCAACTATTTTGAAATAATGTCAGTTTAACCTGGCAGAATGTTGTGTTGAATATGACATTAAGTTTAGATGATTATTACACTTCCCCGGTTAAATTCTTCTATTTTTCGGGTACTTTAAACCACTTCGAATCAAGTTCTGCCTGAGTATAATTATTAATGTGTTTAAGTGCTTCTTCTGCATTGTTTGCTGCAAAATACAGTTCGCGGTATATTTTTTTAGCAAAATTTTCTTTATAAGAAAGTTCGAACTGGCTGAATAACGGGCTAAAAAAGTTATTTGTATTAATAAAAACAATTGGCTTTGAATGATACGAAAGCTGTCGAAGTGTGATTACTTCCAGAATTTCTTCAAGTGTCCCAAATCCTCCCGGCAGTGCAATAAAAGCGTCTGACATTTCCCGCATACGTTCTTTCCTGTCCATCATGTTTTTGGTGATAATTACCTCATGCGCATTATCTGATGCAAGCGATCGGTTAATCATTCGTTCGGGAATAATTCCAATGGTTTTGGCTCCGGCCTGGCTGGCTGAGATTGTTACTGCTTCCATCAGCCCGACATTTGCCCCGCCGTTAATCAACGTGTGGTCTCCTTGTCCTATTAATTTACCCAGTTTATGCGCTTCATTAAAATATGCGTCTGATATAGCGTTGCTAGATGATGAAAAAACGCAGATATTCATTTTTTAGATCTTTAGATATGAGTAGTAAGTAATGAGAAAAATCCGGAATTTCACCGGATTTTAAACTTAATTTTTTATCTCAATTTTAATAAATTTTAAAAGAATGTGAAGTATCGGGTTGAGTCTTGTCTCATTACTCAATACTTCCAACCTCAGGTCTTGCTATGCATCAATATTTGCATAAGTAGCATGATCCTCAATAAATTTCCTTCGTGGAGGAACATCGTCGCCCATTAACATGGAGAAGATGTGGTCTGCTTCGGCAGCATTTTCGATTGTAACCTGTTGCAAAGTACGTTCTTCCGGATTCATTGTGGTTTCCCAAAGTTGTTCTGCATTCATTTCACCCAAACCTTTGTATCGTTGGGTATGAACACTGCTTTCGTTGCCATCAGCCCACTCTTGTATTAGTTGCAGACGTTGTTGCTCTGTCCATGCATAAGACTCTTTTTTCCCCTTTTTAATTAAATAGAGTGGTGGTGCTGCAATATATAAGTATCCTTTTGTAATCAGGTCGTTCATATAACGGAAAAAGAAAGTCATAATCAAAGTTGCAATATGGCTTCCATCTACGTCGGCATCGGTCATAATTACAATTTTATGGTACCTAAGTTTTTCCATATTCAGTGCTTTGGAATCTTCTTCCGTTCCGATTGTAACACCAAGCGCCGTAAATATATTTTTAATCTCTTCGTTTTCGAAAATCTTGTGCTGCATGGCTTTTTCCACATTCAGGATTTTACCACGTAACGGAAGGATTGCTTGAGTTCTGCGGTCGCGGCCTTGTTTAGCTGTTCCTCCTGCCGAATCACCCTCAACAAGAAATACTTCGCACAGAGCAGGATCTTTTTCAGAACAGTCGGTTAGTTTCCCCGGCAGCCCACCTCCGGTAAGTGCATTCTTACGTTGCACCATTTCGCGTGCTTTACGTGCAGCGTGCCTGGCTTGTGCGGCAAGAATTACTTTTTGTACGATGGTTTTTGCATCCTTTGGATTTTCTTCCAAATAATTTTTAAGCATTTCGCTAACCGCCTGGTCCACCGAAAGACTTACGTCAGAGTTTCCAAGTTTTGTCTTTGTTTGTCCCTCGAATTGTGGCTCAGCAACTTTTACTGAAACAACAGCGGTTAATCCTTCACGAAAATCGTCGCCACTGATATCAAATTTCATTTTTGCGAGCATTCCCGACTGGTCGGCATAGTTTTTAAGGGTACGGGTTAATCCTCGCCTAAAACCGGTTAAATGCGTTCCTCCCTCAATGGTGTTAATATTATTTACGTAAGAGTGGATATTTTCTGAAAACGAGGTGTTATAATGCAATGCAATCTCAACCGGAGTCCCATTTTTTTCCGAGGTCACATGAATAACTTCCTGAATAAGTCTTACACGGGTTTCGTCTAAGTATTCAACAAATTCTTTCAGCCCTTCTTCCGAGTAAAATGATTCAGCTTTAAAATTGCCCTCCTCATCTTTTTCCCTTTCGTCGGTAATGGTAAGTGTAATTCCGGCATTCAAAAAAGCCAGTTCGCGCAAACGGGCTGCAAGTATTTCGTATTTGTATTTCTTAACCAGAAAAATAGATTCATCGGGCTGGAAAGTTACAATTGTACCTGTAGAATCCGATTCACCAACAATCTGTACATCTCCTTTTGGCTTTCCGATGGAGTATTCCTGCAACCAGATTTTTCCATCGCGGTGTACTTCGGCTTTTAAACAGGATGAAAGTGCATTTACACACGAAACCCCTACACCATGCAAACCACCGGACACTTTATAAGAATCTTTATCGAATTTACCACCGGCATGGAGCACTGTCATTACAACTTCCAGTGCCGATTTATTTTCTTTCGAATGCTTTTCGGTTGGAATTCCGCGGCCATCATCTTTAACAGTGATTGAGTTATTTTCATGAATGATTACGTCTATATTTTCACAATAACCGGCAAGGGCTTCATCGATAGAGTTGTCAACCACCTCGTAAACCAAGTGGTGCAGACCTTTTTCATTTACGTCGCCAATGTACATGGCCGGACGTTTTCTTACCGCTTCCAAACCTTCAAGCACCTGGATACTATCCGCCGAATAATTTCCGTTTCCGTTGCCGTCGTTTTGTACTTCATTTTTTTCAATTTCGCTCATCTCTTTTTCCTTATTTTAATTCCTCCAAAATAAAATAGTTTCCTCAATAAAAAAGCTTAAAAACTTTCTAAAGGAAACTAGTTGATTTTCAAGTTTTTACAATACTTAATCTGTGATTTGAATAACACGCCACAAATATATAAAAATTAACGAAATTTTGAGCCTGTTTTTTCTATTTTAAGTGCTTATTTTTCAACAAAATATTAACCTTTTGGAACATTGCAAATCGTTGAGGTACAGATACAAAAAAAGGAGGCTTTTAACACCTCCTTTTTAGCCGAATTGATTGATTATTTTGGATTAAAAAGAATAACTCACACCAGCCAGAAAGTTGAAACTTTGAACCGGGTATCCGAACCAGCGCTGGTATTTCTGAAATCCAAAATTATTTAAGTGGGCAAATACCGAAAATTTCTGAGTAATCTGGTAATTGCCTTTTATGTTTAAGTCGAAAGTAGTGTCGAGGTTGTGTGATTTATTTATTTTTTGTTCAATTAGCATACTTGATTCAGGAAATGGAGTAGTGAATCCAGTGGTCTCAAGGATAAGTGCCTTCCTTCCCCCAATTAAATAAATATCACTGGATACACTTAATTGTTCCGTGATTTTATATTCAAGCGACAGATTTGCATCCCAGTTGGGCAGGTTCCAGGCTTCTGTTTGTTCTTCAAGCTTATAAAAATAATAGTTTCCGGAAATGAGCAGATCGAGTTTTTCTGATGAGGCATGAAAAATTTCAGCGTTTAGTTTTAATCTATTCATATTCCCATAAAGCACAGCAAAGGTATTATCTACTACAGTTGGGGCAGGGTTGTACTCAGGTTCGAAATAATAGCCTTCATTTAAATAGTAAAATGGCTGCTCTTCGATAAGCGAGTATTCGGCCGAAATTTTAAAATTGGTTTTGGTCGAGAATTTTCCATCGAAACCACCGTAGAACCTGAGTTTTTCAAACGAATTTTTCAAATCGTGCTCCGGATCGACAAACGGGTTTTCGTAGGCAATTTTTGAGTAATGGTTGCTGATAACGTTTCCGTCGATACCTGCATAAATGTTTATTATTTCTTTCACCGGCGCCCAGTTGGCCCTGATGTTCGGGCTTATTTTGGCTTCGGTATCTACATCGGTTTCCATAATAAACCAGGTATTTACGCCCAGTTTAAGATTGGCATTTTCGTTTCCGATGTACCAGGCCGGTGTGGCAAAAAGCCAGGTTTGCGATTTATCGCCTATTGCCTGGTTAACATGGTCGAATACTCCGTTTGCCTGAACATATTGTGCCCCGATATCCAAAAGTCCGATACCTATTCCGATTGGGCGTTTTAAATCGGCAACAAACCGTCCGAAATGCTCGCGCTGGCCAGTTTTTGCACCGAAGTAATGATAGTTGAAATTGAATCCGAATGTTGGATCGTCGAAACGGGCGGTGGGATTTTTTAATCCGATGTTAATGCCTCCTTTCGAGAACGCTTGTTTGGTGCCGAAATAGTTTACATCCTGGTTTTCTTCCAGAAGGAAATCGGGCACAGGATCGACCGGATAACCGTAATAATTAAATCCGTCGTGTTTAAAATCCAGATTAAAGGAAAGTACTGAATTCTGGAACAGGTGTTTTACAAATAGTTCTAGTTCGTTTTTAGCAAACGGGGCATCAACTTTATCGCCACCTTCCAGGTCAATTTTTCCGAGAGAAGAGAGGTGCATGGCGTGAAATCCAAAAACAGAATTCCTTGAATTAAGATTATTGAAGAACAGTTCGCCATAAGGTTTGAAATAGCTTCCCAGGCCTGCCCGAATTAGTCCGTATCCTGTATCGGTTTTGGGGGCATTGGCAATTACGGCCGCTTTTAACGGATTTACCGAGAATGTATTAAAAATAGGCTGGCTGTAAATGCTGTAGTTAAATGTAGGTTTCTGATGCTCTGTTTCATCAATTTTGGGCATGCTGTTTAATTTATTGGCATCCGATATGGTTGGCTTGTACGCCTTGGTTACCTCAACTTCCTGGGTAAGCGTATCTTGCTGAGCATGAGCTCCAATTGCAATTGTGGCAAATAATAGAAGGAATATATATTTACTTTGTCTGAACATGATATCAATTTTTAGTTTTGTTTAATTTTCATTTGAAACGAACTGTCGATGGCATTTTTTTGTTCCTGAGCTTCCTGCGCTTCAATTATTCTTAGTTTTTTTAATGCCGCGTCTTTTATCCCATCAGTATCGTTATTGTAATTCTCGGCAAGACTTTTTAACGTGTGTTTCGCCTGAAACTGGTCGCCGTTGTCGGAATAAATATCGGCCAGCAGCAGAAATGCTTTTCCCAGCCAGTAGGTGTATGGCGTTCCTTTATTAATAAAGTCGCCTATTTCGTCCTCCGATGCCTTTTTCTTGTTCTGTTTATAATATATTTCCGAAATCAGATACTTGGCTTCAGCGCCCTGCTCAAGTTTTGTGTCGGTTGCCACAGCTTTAAGCGGGGTAATAGCCACGTTCAGGTTTCCAAGCACATAATTCGATTTTCCTTCAGCAAAATCTGCCTCGCGTTTTAAAGCCTCGTTTGCCACTTCCGATTTTTTTACTTTAGCTGCCGCACCCATTGCCTGCTGGTAGTTTTCCTGAATCATAAAACAACGCATTTGGCCGGTATAAGCTTTTAATTCGTTCCATTTGCTGTTGGCAACCTTTTCCAGCCTGATAAACATATCCAGGGCATCGGTATAATTTTTTGCATTGAATGTCATTTCTGATGCTCGCGACAAGGCAGGTTCGCTAAATATATTGTCGGGTTGGTTGGCAACATACGTGTAATGTTCGTTTGCTTTTGCATATTGTCCTTCTTTATACAGCGACTCCGCCAGGTAAAAATGAGCGTTGAGCGCATAACTACCGTTCGGAAACTGCCTGAGGTATTGCTCCAGCTGTTCGGCTGCTCCCTCTTTACCCGACATGTACAGCCGCTCTGCAGCCATGTACGTCATTTGGTCCTGTTCAGAGGCAGTAACATTAACATCGCCACCCAATCTTCGAACATACGCGAAATAAGCATCGATATTATTTAATTCAACATAACAGTTTTTAATCCCCGACAATGCCGATTGGGCTTCAGGCGTGCCTTTGTAATTTTCGGCCACCTCTTTATATTGTTTTAAGGCTTTATTGAAATCGCCATTATTGTAGTTAACCAATCCCAGTTGCAGCAATGCTTTTCTGTAATAATCGCTGTGAGGATGGTCGCTGATAATTTGCTCGTACTGCTGAACGGCCTCGTAATTTTTCCCGACTCGTTCGTTTGCCCGTCCCAGTTCGTAAAGTGCATCGTCCTGGTAATCCGAATCAGGAAATCCGGCCAGTAAACGCTGCAGGTTATCTGTTTTTTCCTGTTGTTTACGTTGTAATCCCTGGCAAAAAGCAATCTGAAGCAAGGCATAATCAGCTTCATGCATTTTCATGTTGTACGATTTTTGGTAACTCTGTATGGCCCTGCTGTAATCGGTGTTCAGGAAATAATAATCGCCAACCCGGTTGTAAGCATCTGCCAGCCGGGGTATGCGTTTTCCTTCCATGGCATTCACATATTGTCTGAAGTGCGAAAATGCCTGTTCCTGATTATCGAGCTTCAGGTAAGCATATCCAATGTTGTAATTGGCGTTGTTAAATTCGTCTAAAGAATACGAACCTGCGGTTTTTAAAAACTGGCTGTAACTGTTTATTGTGTTGTTGTAATCGCCAACCCTGTACAACGCCTCAGCTTTCCAGTAAAGTGCACGGGCATTCAGTTCCCTGTCCAGGTGGCCGTTTTCCATCGACAAATCGAAAAAATTAATGGCTGAATTATAGCTGAGGTTATTAAAGAGCTCGAGGCCGCGGTAAAATGCAACCCGCTGGTAAGCTTTTAAAATCGCCGGAGTTTTGTTGTCTATTTTTTCTATTGAACTGATGGCATCTTTGTAGTTTTTGGTAACCATGTAAACCTCAACAAGTATGCGGTACGCTTCTGCATTTCGCTCGGAGTTGGGGTAGAGGCTGATGTAGCGATCGAAAGCTTTAATGGTTTCGTTGAATGGCGAATACGAAAGTTCGTAGGTTAATTTTGCATAATTAAACAGGGCATCTTCTTTTATCCGTTCGTTAAAGTCGAATTCTGATGCTGCGTTGTATGCCGTTTTTGCCTTTTCTTTCTCATTCAGGTTTATAAAACAATCGGCAAGGTGATAATAGGCATTCTGAGCCATTTCGTCGTTGCCACCCGAAGCTTTTTTCAAAAGTAATGCTGCATTTTCGTAATTGCCGGTATGATAATAGCAAAAGCCCAGAATGTAGTTTTCTTCCCGCGTTTTTGGGCCGGGCGATTCAAAATAAGTTTCGAGGTACGGAATTGCTTCTTTGTATTGTTTTAGATGAAAATAGGAGTCGCCAACAATTTTCGACAACTCGGCTTTGTGTTCATCTTCCACCTCGTTAATTACCGAAGTGGTATAATTTACAACTTCATCATACTTTTCCTGTTTGTAGTAAATATGGCTAACATACAACGGAATAACTCTGGAATAAGAAGGATCGTTATTCAGTTTCGAAAATCCTTCCAACGCAGATTGATATTTATCCTGAATGTACATAATGTGCGCCCAGTAATAAGTTGCCGGCCTGCTGTACAGGTTGTTTTTATCTTTAATGGCATAAAATTCGGTAGCAGCTTTTTCTTTATTTTCTGCCATTAAGTTGGCATAACCGTTTTGATACTGAAGCTCAATTCTTTCGTTTTCCGAAAGGTCTGCTCTGTCAACATTCTTATAACTTATTACAACTGATCTATACTGCTTTTTATCAAACTGATGTTTGCCTAGATTAAACCATGCTCGGTTGGCATACGGGCTTTCGGGATAACCTTTTATAAAATCCCGCATTAACTTACTGCCCGACGAATAACCGGCACGTAATGCTGAAACCGATTTGTAATATTGGGCTTCCGAATAAAGCTCGGACTTCTGGTCAACCTGCTCCTGTATTATTTCAAACTGACGGAAGGTGGAAATGTATTTACCCTTCGCAAAAAGTTCTTTTGCTACATCAATCTCTTTCTGAATATTGGTAAAATATGCCGTTTGCTGGGCTTGTAACGTATATCCGAAAAGAAATATGATTAAAAAGGTAATGAAAATCTTAATTGTTCTCATGTTATTACTTTCTCATTTTTAATGAATTATTAGAAAACGGTAACGGCCTGTGTCAACTTCTGAAACCTGGCAATGTATAAACTCCTAAAATAGGTATTCTCGTTTTTATGAACTGTTCTAAGTTTGTGTAATTCTTAACAAGAAACTGTTTATTTCTTTCGTTTATTATATTTAGGAATAAATATTTTCCATTTATTTTGAACAATAATACCGTAATTATGGACAAAAAAACAGTTATACAGTTGCAGGATACTGAGATTTATCAGCGCGAGAACCGTATTCTTTCATCAGTTAACCTGGATGTTAAAGAGGGTGAGTTTATTTATGTAATTGGCAAGGTCGGCACTGGTAAAACCAGCCTGATAAAAACTCTGAATGCCGAACTTCCACTGGTTGCAGGAACAGGAAATGTGCTGGATTATCAGCTTTCGGGAATAAAAAGGCGTGATGTTGCCGGTTTAAGAAGAAAGCTGGGAGTTGTGTTTCAGGATTTCAGGTTACTTGTCGACCGCAATGTTTACGATAACCTTGCTTTTGTGCTAAAAGCTACCGGCTGGAAAAGCAAGAGTGTAATTAATGAACGTGTTATAGAGGTGCTGGAGATTGTGGGCATGAACGGAAAATCGGATAAAATGCCGCACCAGTTAAGTGGGGGAGAACAGCAACGTGTGGTAATTGCTCGGGCTATTCTGAATAATCCGGAAATAATACTTGCTGACGAGCCTACCGGAAACCTCGATCCGGAAACCTCGGAAGAGATCCTCGATCTTTTTATCCGGTTAAATAACGAAGGGAAAACAGTTTTGATGGCCACGCACGATTATGCTGTAATTGCCAAAAAGCCTGCGCGTACTTTGGTTTGTGCCAACGGAGGATTAACCGATTCAGAAAAAAACAAGGCTTT
>JBDLJS010000089.1:0-16483 GCA_039714235.1 Bacteroidota bacterium
CCAAAATGTCTTCTTTCAAAAACTCCTTCGTTATTTAACGCAAATGCAAATGATAGTTTCATTTTACTATTTTTTAAATTTTTAATGCAAGTTCGTAGGCATCGTGTATTGCCTGTTCTGCTTTGCTTACTTTGTTGGCATCGCCCACAATATGTACAGGTACATCAGAGCCGGTTTCAAAAGGGATATAGCTTTTCATGCCGGTGGAAACAACAATATGGTCGATGTCGGTAAACTGAACCTGATTCCCATCTCTTTCAGCATAAACTGTTTTTCCTTCAACTTTTTTAATGTGGGTGTGGTCGCTAAAAACAGCTCCTTTCTCCTTCATCAATTTCAATGAAAGTGTTTTTGCAATCATCTCCATATCTTCGCCAAAGTCTGTTGTACGTTTAACAATTACTACTTTGTTATTTTTCTGTATAAGTGCTGTTGCAATATCAACTCCAATTAATCCGCCACCAATAATGAGTATCTTTTTGTTCTCAGGTAAATTTTCGTTCAATAAAATATCCGCCCAATAAAAATTTTCCAGTCCAGGAATTTGAGGATTAGCCGGAGTAGAACCGGTTGCAAATATAACTTCATCGTATTTCGATGAAATATCGGATGCTGAAGCCTCCTTATTGATTACGTTTATCTTTCTGTTTTTTAACTCTTTTATGAAATAGGGAACAAGATGGCTTAGTGATCTTTTTTGTGGTGTTAAAGGTGCCAGGTTGAACTGTCCTCCTAATTTATTTTTTTCAAAAAGGTCTACTGAATGTCCCCTGCGTTTCAAAGTTATAGCCGCTTCCATTCCGGCTAAACCGCCACCTATTACTGCAACCTTTTTAATTGCTTTGGCCTTTTGGGGCAGCGATAATCCGGTATTAACAGTTGGATTAACAAGGCATTTCAAACCATTTCCTTTTTTTACATTTCCCAAACATCCATCTGAACAAACCAGACAAGGACGGATATTTCCTTCTGTTTCGCCTAAATATTTTCCCACAAAATCGGGGTCGGCAACCAATGCCCTGCCTACGCCAATATAATCGGCATTGTATTTACTTCTCAGAAGATTTACATCGTCAGCTGTATTAATCTGTCCGACAAAAATAACAGGCAACGAAACAGCCTCTTTTATTTTAGAGGCCAGCTCCCAGTTTTTCCCTTTTGGAATAAACATGTGCTGGAAGAACCAGGGTGGGGTAGAACAGGCCGAACCGGCAGTTACATGAATAGCTGTTGCCCCGTTTCCTTCCAACATTCTTGCAAATTGTTGCATTTCGTCGATATGAAATCCGTTAGGAATAATTTCGTCGCCACTAATTCGTATGATTATTGGAATATTAACCACATTTTTTACAGCTGAAAGTACTTCGAGCGAAAATTTTGCCCTGTTTTCGAGACTACCGTTGTAATCGTCGGTACGGTCGTTTACTGCCGGCGATAAAAACTGTGCCATCAAATATCCATGACCGAATTGCAGTTCAATAAAATCGAATCCGCATACTTCGGCACGTTTGGCCGAGCTGACGAACAAATTTTTTACAGCGTCCATCATCTCCCAATCCATTCTTTCCGGAGTGGTACCACCGTTTTCGCATGCTTTATCGGTTGACGACCAGAAATAATTTCCCGGGATTTTTGGATTTGCCATTCGTCCGGGGTGATTCAAATGGGCAATAACTTTCGCCTCGTTATCGTGGATTGCCTGAACCAGTTCCATCAGGCCTCCTATTTTGTCGTCGCTGTCGATTCCTAACTGGGTAGGCAACTCGCGTAACCCTTTGTCCATGTAAAGAGGTTCCAGGGCAATTGCGCCCACATGTTTACTCCGTTGTTCGTAAAAATCAAAATGACGTTCATTCACTTTCCCGTCTCCTGATGTATAGCCTAATTTTAAAGGGGGAACAATAAATTCGTTTCTTAATTTCAGCATGACAGTATAATTTTATTCTTGAGCTCTGACTACCACAAAACTACCTTCTCCATAGCCATCTGCAGGTTTTTGCATTTCCGTTACATCGTTTAATGCCGCGAAAACGGTTTGGTTTATTTTATCAATCTTAAAACCTGCTTCTTTTAAGTAAGCTTATAAATTATTTTTTTCTTTCCACGAATCAATCTCGAGTTGGATGAACCTTGCTCTTTCCACCTCGTTCATTTTCCTGGTTTTGTGAGAAAATCCAAAACCCAAACTTCGTATTTTGTATTCAATCGATTTTATCACCTTATCGGCAATTGGTGTATTGGCATATGGAAATGCAAAGGTTATATCTACCTTCATATCCTTTAAGCGGATATCGGTAACAATTCCCAGTTTAACCACCGAACAGTTGATTTTAGGGTGTTTAACTGTTTCCAGTTCTATTATTAATTGATTAATATTCATGTTTATCTATTGAATTGCCCCCACGGGACAGGCCATTAAACAAATCCTGCATTTGTTGCATTTTTCATTATCAATTTTTGCTTTCCCGTTCTCCATGCTAATAATTTCAAAAGGGCAAATGGTTACACATGCCTCACACGCAATACATTCTGCGGTATTTATTACCGGTATTTCCAAATTCTCCATTTACTAATATCATATTTTTATTTCCAAACAGGTATTTGCAATATTTTTTTGTTCCTCCCCTTGGGGAGGTTAGGTGGGGCTATTATAAACCTTTCCAGGCTTCTGCTTCAAGTTGTAAGAACGTGGCTTTTTCTTCCTCAGTCATTACCCTGATGATATACTCCAGCTTTAATTCCATGTCGTTAACTGGTTTCTCGACAGATGAAATCAGCTGGTCGGCAATAGGGATATTTGGAAATGGAAATACAAAAGTCAAGATTACTGAACCGTCTGAAAGTTCAATGTCTTTTACTATCCCTAATTTAACCAGCGAATAACTAATTGCCGGGTGTTCTACTTCTGAAATTGCACTAATTACTTCATCAATTGTTTTCATAATACTATATTTTTAAACCCCAGGCAGGCCCGGGGATTGTTATTTCATTTTTTCTATTTGATCAATAATTTTTTCGGCTGCTTTAATTAATATGGTTTTAGTTGGTGCACTGGTAAGTAACGGGTGTGAACCAATCTGGAATGAAATTAATTCGAAAACTGTTACTCCCTTTTGAATTGCCAGGCTGATGGTGTTAATAATTTCACCAGCCGATTTTCCGCCCCAAACTTCTCCACCAAGTATTGAGCCGTCGCATGGCGAAGCATATAATTTTACTGTTAATGCAGAGGTATTATCGAAAGTTGCCGGGTGAGTATCGAAATCGCTGAATTCGGCCGATACAACATTGATATTAGCCTGCTTAGCGGTAGATTCGTTTACTCCGGCTGCTGCCATGGAAAGACCATTTATTTCGGTAGAGAACACTGCAATTGTACCAGTAAAGGTTTTCCTGATTTTTACTCCAAATAAATTATGTCCCAAAATACGTGCTTCGGCAGTGGCTGTCGATGCCAGCATTACATAATCCGATCGGCCGGTTAGGAACCCAATGGTTTGAGAACAATCGCCAACAGCACAAACCCCTGGTTCCTGGGTGCGTTCGTAATTGTCAACTTTTATGGCACCTCTTTTATTTAGCTCCAGCCCTGCCTTTAGCGCCAATTCTGTGTTTGGTTTATATCCAATTGCCATAATAGCGGCATCGCATTCTATTGTTTCGCCAGAACTGAGGGAAACAGAGGAAGCATTGCCATTGTCGTCGCTGTTTACTTTTTCTACTTTCACTGCTGTACGGACGTCAACATTTGTATTGGATAAAGCTTTTGTAGCTATCTGGCTGAGCTCTTCCGAGAACGCTTTAGAGAAGCAGTAGTTTTCACTCTCGATAAGTGTGATATTCTTGTCGTTATTCAGGGCAAGTTGTTCAGCAACCTCGGCGCCAATAAATCCTCCACCCACAATAACAATGTTCTTTTTGGTTTTAAGCTCTTCGAATAACCGGGTTATGTAATTGTAACTCTTTTTAATATAAAAGACATTATTTAGGTCGTAGCCCGGAATAAATGTTGGAATAGTAACTTCTGAACCTGTTGCAAAAACCAACTTGTCGTATCCATAATCTTTTTCAGACTTTGTAGTAACCGATTTATTTTGAAGATTCACACCGGTTACCGCATCGGTTTCAACTATTCCTCCTAAATCGATAAAAGGTTTAGGCCCCATTATGTTTTTATCGACACTGTTAAGATTATGAAAAATGTAAGGTATTCCGCATGGAACCAATCCTTTTTCTTCTTCTTTAAACATTAACATTGTCTTTTCAGGATGGGCTTTTTTCGCCGTTACCCCGGTGATAATACCAGCCGGGCCGGCTCCGATAATTATTACATCAAATTGTTTCATGATAAAATTGTTAAGTAGTTGATGGTTATTATTTAATTTATTCTGAGTTAGTTATTTTATTCCATACTATTTGCAGCTCTTTACTGATATTATCATCAGGAGCATACTCGATTATTGTTTTTTCGTGAACCATCGATTCTACCATTTTAGAATCGAAAGGTAAGCGCCCTAGAATTTCAATTTCATTTTCTGCCAGGTAGTCTTCAACTTTTTTTGAGATATCGTAATTTATATCGAATTTATTAATAACTGCGAACATTGGAATATTAAAAGAATTTACCAGCTCGACCAACCGCTGTGCATCGTGTAATCCCGAAAGTGTTGGCTCAATAACCAGCAATACTGCGTCTGCTCCTGTAATTGAGGCAATTGCAGAACAGCCAATTCCGGGAGGTCCGTCGTTAATAATAAAATCAGCATTTGTTTCGGTTGCAATTTCTTTTGCTTTTCTCCTGACCTCGGTAACCAGTTTCCCTGAGTTTTCTTCGCCCGGTCCCATTTTTGCATGAACCAACTGTCCAAATCTTGTTTCAGAAACAAACCAGTGATTATTGTTGTTATGAACAGACTCGATAGCATTTTCGGGGCAAATGCGTTCACACAACCGGCATCCTTCGCATTGAAACGGATTTACTTCCAATTGTCCTGACGAATTAGGATGGATAGCATCGAAACGGCAGTGTTCTTCACATAAGCCACAATTAGTACACACCTCCGGATTGATTACTGCAACGCTACCGCTGTCAAAATCGTAGCTTTCTTTTATTTCAGGATTAAAAATCAGGTGTAAATCGGCGGCATCAACATCGTTATCGCAAAAAACGGCATTTTGTGCAACCGATGCAATGGCAGCAGCCACACTGGTTTTACCGGCTCCTCCTTTACCGCTTAATATGGTAATCTCTTTCATCTGTTTCAAATTGTTTATTTATTAAGGTAACAGATGGAATTCGCATGATTTAATATTTTGTTTGATGTGAATCCCATTCTCATGCTCATTTCATGATAACTGTTTTAGACTTAAAATTTTATTTGCTATTTCACGGTAAGTACTTTCCAAATCTTCTGAAATCGTTTTAAGGATTTCACCCGAAGCATAGTCTGAAGCGTATTCTTTTGCAAACGGAATTTTGCCGAGTAATTCAATATTCTTCTCTTCGAGGAACTGATATACCTCATCGGAACCAAGGCCTGCTTTGTTTACGATAACTCCGAAAGGTTTTTCAATTTCTTCCAACAGGTCGACCGTAATTTTTAAATCGTGTAACCCGAATGGGGTAGGTTCAGTAACCAGAATAATATAATCTACATCGGAAACGGTTTCCACAACCGGGCAACTTGTTCCCGGAGGGGCATCGTACAACACTGTAGCCTGGTAATCGTTAACTTCTTTTTTTACCTCTTTAATTTGTGCGGTTTGCATTGCTGATCCAACTTTTAACCGGCCCTCGATAAGCCCGCCTCCTGTTTCTGTTCCGAAATAAGAAATGGTGCCAAGCGGATGTTCTTTTTCGGTAATTGCATCGAAGTTACATGCAACAGTGCAGGCTCCGCACGAATGACACAGGTCGTTATTTACTTCGGCAAACTCAAGGTTTTTAACAATTGTAATGGCATTAAATTCGCACCAGTCGGCACACTTTCGGCAATAGGTACATTTATCGGTATCAATTTCAGGGATAAGCTGAAAGGTCTGCTTTTCGCCGGTTTTTCTTGCCTCCCCAAAAAACAGGGCATCGTTTGGCTCTTCTACATCGCAGTCAACCAGCTTAACATCATTATCAAAGTATTTCCCAATAACCTGATAAAGGTTAACCGATATAGTTGTTTTGCCTGTTCCTCCCTTACCGCTTGCAACAGCAATTTTCATAAACAATATAATTTTAACAGTGTTTTGTTTTTCTTAATTAAGAGACTCCCCGAAGTTAAACTCCGGGGAATCTGCTTATAGGTAGTTAATGTTTTCTGAGTTGACAAATAACTGTTACCCAGAAAACAGATGAAAAAGTGGTCTTAATGATCGCAAAGGTTATCTCCGGTTTTTAGCTGGTCGTTTAAATAGTTCTGAACCAACTCTTTTGCTGTGCCCGAAGTAACTCCCATATGCACTACAATATTATTTTGGGTAAACAGTTGCTGAGCTTTTACACCCATTCCTCCGGCAATAATTACCTGTACATTTTTTTCAGCCAGAAATTTAGGATAAGCTCCCGGAACGTGTACCGGGGGAGCAACAATTTCTTCCCCAATAACCTGATTATCTTTTGTTTCAACAATCGCAAAATTTTCGCAATGGCCAAAATGAGCTGTTATCTGGCCATTAAACATCGGAATAGCAATCTTCATAAATACTTCTTTAAGGTGTTAAAAATCGGTTTAAAATTATTTTAAATATAAGGATCCCAAATCACCAGAACCAGAGCTCCTTCTTTCGACTCGAAAGGGCCGTGATTTTCGTGTGCTGCAATTAATTCATACGAACCCGCAGTGTACTCTTTACCATTGCTCGTGTACGAACCTTCAAGCACAACGTGTTGTTCTGCAGTAACATGCGAATGGGCATCCATTTTAAATCCTTTTGGGTATTTTATCAGAAGGGTTTTTGCGCCATTCTCATCGCGTAAAACTTTTCTTAAAGTACCTTCAGGATAATTAACAGCTTTTTCCCAGCCGTATTCATCGAAAATGTTTGCCATACTAAACATGATGTTTCCTCCTTTTATTTAATTATTATAGAACAATTATTTGTTTTTATTCAACAGTTCTTCGCGTACCATTGTATGTCCGCAATCAGGACATTTAAGGTTGGTACATTTTACACCTTGCCGGTGAGGTGTTTTTGCACCACATTTGGCACATACACAATATCCTCCGGTACCAAAGGCCCCTCCTTTATTTCGTCCCTGGCCACCGCCCTGGCCTAATCCACGGCCCTGACCCATGTTCATTCCTCTTCCCTGACCTCTCATAATAATTTTGTTTTAAATAGTTTAATGTGGAATATCAGTGCGAGATATTCCACATTTCTCGTCATCAATCTCCTTTAACTTCAGAGAGTTTTTTCTCGTAATAATCCAACTGATTCCTGAGCGTATTAATTTCGTTCTCAAGAAATGTTTTGTCTGAAGTTTCCGGAGTATTTTCAAAGTAGCGGTTTCGGAAACCACGATGGTAACCAAATCCTTCACCCCGGGTGTGGGCATATCCACCCCGGTTTCCTCTTCCTAAGCCTCTGCCTCTGTGAAAAGGTGCTTCATTTCCAGGATAATTGCTGCCTGAGCAAGCTCCCATCCTTCTACCCGTCATCGGACCTTGTCCATTGGGCCCTGATTTGTCGAATGCTGGCATTTTGTTTAAATTTTAAGTTAACTGTGAAATTTATTAATTACTTCCTGAACATTCAAATTGGTTTCATCCAGTAAAATCATTTGAATCTTAAAACGTTCCAGTAACGACTTTGCCTTTGGTCCGAAATCGCCTGAAACTACCTGTTTTGCCCCCAATTCTGCTACCATTTCAGCAGTTTTTGTGCCGGCTCCACCCTGAGCATTTTTATTTTCATTTTCAATAAACTCAATGCTTTTAGTTTCCGGATCATAAATACAAAACCAACCGGCCCTGCCAAATCGTAAGTCAAACTTCGATTTTACGTTATCTCCCTGAGAAGTAATTATTGTCTTCATATGTTTAAAATTGTCTGTTTTTTAGCTCATGTGAAATTGTCTATGTGTTTTGTACACAGAATTTTCAGTAAAGCTCTTTGTTTTTATATTTTTAATTTTCCTTAATTGCTATCACAAAGATAAAACAAAAGTTTTAAATGAACAAATGTTTGTTATGTAATTTTACCAAAGTTAAGAAATTGATAATATTAAATGTTATAAAATTTGTTAAAATGTTTTAGTTTGATGAACCTAAGGCCATAAAATATTAATAAAAAGTATTAAGAATCAAATTAGGTTTATTATTTGTAGAATGACCATCTAAATATGACATAATTTTTTGATGGCTTTTCAGAATTATTACTTACTTATATTTGAGTAATTCTGTACTAATCCTGAACCGGTATCAGGTAAACAGGAGGGGAGTCTGACAGAAATGCGTCATCAACCGGATTTAGGTGGTTGTAATTCATAAGCGACTGGAGTTCTTTTACGTATGTCTCACCACGTTCAGAATACTTATCTAATTGCTCTGCCAGTACATAACCTTTAATTTGTTCTCCGTTCTTACTAAATTCAGCCCTTTTGTCACGAAGTTTGGAATAAGCGTTGTGTGTATTCAGGTTAAGCATGTAGGCACAAACCGACTCTAATAGCGATTCGAATGCAGCAATGCCATAATTCCCCAATCCTTTCCGTTGTTCTTCAGGTATCATGGCTTTTTTACCCCATGTCCATTGCCCGTACAGCGCATTTCCCGACGCTGCAAACCGGGAAGTTCCCCATCCGCTTTCCACGGCTGCCTGGCTCATTGCCAGCGAAGGAGGTATAATATCCACTCTTTTCCAGAGCTCTTCAATCGTAGTTTCTGTCACCTGGTTGCCCTCGGTTTTTACTTTGTATAATTCGGCAAGTTTAAAAGCCCAATTTTTATCTGGTTCAGAAAGGTTGCTATTTTTTGAAAACGAAAGTTTAATTATTTCCAGCCGGTTCCTGTCTTTCAATATCATTTCGTTTGAAAGTAAAATCAGTGGTGCAATACCTCTGAAGAATATTTGTTTTTTATACTTAACCGTAATTTCTTTCGTCGTTGTCGATCCCCATCTTTCGCCAATCCTTGTAAAATAAACCCGGGGTACTTCACGAATCCCTTCTTGCCAGGCTTTAGGCGTATAGTTCAGTGTTTCAAATAATTCGAGTACCTCTTTGTACGACCTGATATCAATTTTTTGTGATGGTGGTACAAATTCTAAATCTTTTAAATAGTTAACCGGTAAGGAATTTATAACAGTGTCTGTTTCATTTAATTTTACTTTCGTTGGGACAGTGTGAGCAGAAAAATTGTTGGCAAACGACTGGCCTACCATGGTAACAGCAAAACTGATTGTCAGGGATAAAATTATTCGTTTCATAAAAATGATATTATACTGTAGTTTATTGTACTTATGTCAATAACAATAAAATGCCTCAAGGGTTTAGCTCGACGGTAAATAAGTTTTATCAGATACGAAAGTACACGAAACTTGAAGTTTGACTATTTATCAAAAAAAACAAAAGATATAATTGCTAAAAGAAAGATGTTACTAATAAGATAATACCAAATGCATGTTAAAACAATTTTATCGCTTATTTTGATATGTTTTTGGTATAAGTGTTGAATTTATAAGTTATATTTGTCTATGCTCAGTTCACGTTGGTTTGAAGACGTACAGTATGTCGATTTTGTAACCAATAAAATCGGCCAGTTCTTTGTCGATTTGGCAGGGGCCGATGTTAATGATATGTATGAATAAAAAGGGATGGCATCCCTTGTTAGATTTAAGGTGTAAAATCTACCCAATTAACTTTTTCTGTTTCGGGAAGCGGCACAAAATTGAATATCTCGTTATTCTCTTCAAACTGCTTATAAATCGATTTTCCCGGGTCAATATCAAACTCCTCATATATACGTGGGCTTTTTTCAATTAATTCCGAACTTCTGATATAAGCATCGTTGTGTATCCACTTTATTTTGTTGTTTTCGCCAACTATAGGAAACCATGCCAGGCCTTTATGCGCGCGTACATCGTCGTAGTCAAATCCATATTCGCGGTCGCACCAGGCGCCAAAAGTTAAAGGCTCAGCAGTATTTGCACTAATAGTTGCATGCGCCCATCCCGGAGGGACAATAACTACTTCTCCCGGTTTTGCATGAACGGCAAAACAGCGCCCCGGATCATCATTGGCAGTCTCCTGCATATAAATAATTGCTTCGCCCGACCAGATTTCATACACTTCTGGTGTTGACCAGTTATTTCCATATACCGATTTTTTATGGATATGCCCCTGGCTACGAACAGGTTCTTTGCCAATTTTTCCGGCGGCATAAGTAACCACCCCGTAAAGCAGGTGCAGGTCTTTCAATTTCGGCAGGTGCTCTTTTTTGCCTACATCCATTGCTATGGAGTAAACTGTTTCAGGCCCGCTGGCATTAGGGTCTGAAAGACTTTTCCTTATGGAATCCAGCGTGCGGTTTTCCACTTCCGGCCCAAAGCAATCCTGCCCATAGGTAAAACCAAGTTTTTCAGTGGTAGGTTGTACATCCAAACCAGTATTAAATTTACTCATCTCTTTATATTTTTATCTCTTCAAGATTTTTCCCTTTTGTTTCGGGAACATATTTTACATTAAACCAAAAACTTAATGCACTGATAAAAGCAAGAATCAGAAAGGTAGCTCCAAGTCCGATCCCGTCGCTTAAAATGGGGAAGAACAGCGAAAGAATGAATGCTGAAATCCATACAAATACAATGGATACCGACATGGCTTTCCCCCGCACTTTGTTTGGAAATATTTCGGCAATAAGTATCCACGTAACCGGCCCTAGCGATACTGCAAAAGCACCAATAAATCCAAGGATGAATGTGAGTTTAAACATACCACCCCAATTCAGATGGAACGATACAGCCAGCAGTGACAGGAATATTGCCATAACAAGCGAACCATAAACAAGTAACGGTTTCCGGCCTACTTTATCTACTATCCTAATCGATATCAGTGTAAACAATAGATTTACTACACCAACCGCAATTGTCTGAAAAATTGCATCGGCAGTTGAAAGGCCTGATTCTTTAAATATCATCGGAGCGTAATACATTATTGAATTTATCCCTGTAAATTGTTGCAAAGTAGCTAATCCGATACCGATAAGAAGTGCCTTCCGCAAACCCGGGTTCAGCAAGTCTTTTATGCTTGGTTTTTCATGATTCATTAAAGCATTCTCAATATTCTCAGCTTCTGTTTTTGCCTCCTCTTCACCATTTATTTTTATAAGAACTTCCAGTGCTTTCTCTTTATTGTTAACAACAATAAGCCAGCGGGGACTTTCAGGGACGAAAAACAGAGCTATAAAAAATAATGCTGCCGGAACTGCCATAATAATAAGCATCCAGCGCCAGTTATTTTCGCCTACTCCCGAAAGCAGGTAGTTTGAGTAAAAAGCTACCAGAATACCTATAACAATGGTTAACTGGTTAAGCGATACCAGTTTGCCCCGGTGTTGGGCCGGTGCCACCTCGGCAATATACATGGGCGATATCATTGAGGCGATACCAACGGCAAAACCTCCAAGCACCCTGAAAGTTACAAAAACAGCTACATCTTTGGCAAGCGCAGTTCCTACTGCAGAAATTACAAAAAGCACAGCAGCTGCAGCAAGTACTTTTCTCCTTCCATATTTATCGGCCGGAGCCCCGGCACTTAGTACGCCACCAATAGCCCCCAGAAGCAGACTTCCTACCACCCAGCCAATTTGGGCACTTGAAAGTTCAAAGTATTCTTCAATGTACGGAACAACTCCGGAAATAACTGCAGTGTCGAAACCAAAAAGCAGGCCGCCTAAAGCAGCGATTACTGAAATGAGGAATACAAAACCAATTCTTTTCTTTTCCATAATTCAATATTAAAACCGAACAAATGATTTCATGGTCGCACATTTTTTACCTTCAGCTTCACCATAAGGACGCATTGTGTATTTCTTAACATTTGCAGGAATTATAAATACCTCGGCATAGTTAACTACAAACGGTTCGAAGCTGCTATCAGGCGATTCTACAATAATCTGGTCACCTTCAATAACGGCAACGACATTGACACTATCTCCTGTAACATGGTGTGTCTCTTTAGTAAACCAGTGACGACGTGTTTCAATAAATTCACGCTCGTGCAATCCGGTACGTTCTTCAACCCAACCGTCGCCTTCAGCAATTTTTTCTACACGGTTAATAAGGTTTTCTTTTGTCCAGTCTTCGGTCCTGTTCCATTGGATTACATTTTTTCCGTGCTCAACATTGATCGGGCGTGGAAGTCCGTCGAGGCCAAGACGTCCCCAATCCCAAAGTTTAAAGGTAAATATGTATGGTGTTGCACTAATTTCGAGCACCATTGAATCGGCACCCGAACAGTGAATGGTTCCGGCAGGAATTAAGAAGTGGTCGTGTTTTTTAGCCGGCCAGATACCGATATGTTTCTCAGCATCAAAAGGTTTTTCTCCTTTCTTGGCTTCTTCTAAATCATTAATACACTCTTCAGGATTTACATCATTTTTAAGGCCCAGGTATACATGAGCCCCTTCTTTGGCATCCATCATATAATAACTTTCGTCTTGGGTGTAGTGCAGGCCAAATTTCTCCTGGATATATTCTGTGAGCGGATGTACCTGCAGGCTTAAGTGACCTCCGCCCATGGTGTCGAGGAAGTCGTAGCGAATAGGAAATTCATCTCCAAAACGGGCATGAACCGGGTCGCCAAGTAATTTACGCGGGTGACGGAATACAAGGTTGATTGAAGGTATTTCAACTATTACTTCGCCACTTTTAATTAGCATACTGTTTTCTTCCGGTACACCGTTGAAGCACCAAGCATAATTATCCTGATTTTTGTCAAGGCCGCAAACCTCTTTCATCCACTGCCCGCCCCATGGCCCTGGATCGAAAAACGGGACAATGCTGAATGGACGTGTAACAGCAATGTCGTATGCTTCTAAAACGGCAGTGTGCGGAAGCATTTTAGGAACATCTTTATCGTTGGTGTCGAGCAGATAATCAATCTTGTCGAACAATTTTCTTTTTAAGCGGTCTAGCACCCTCCAGTCAACAAAGAACCCTTGTTTGTAAAGAAGCATCCAGTCTTTTATGCCGCGATTTTTCACACCTGTGTTGTCCACCTCGTGGCGGCGCATACGCATCTGAATTTCCCAGCGTGCCATGTCGGCGTACACAAATATGTCCCAGCTTTCGGCAACAAGAACAGCTCCAGTACCATAAACAACGGTCATGCCTTCAGCTTCTTCTGCAATCCCCTTTCGGGTTGCATCAATCTTTGCATCATCGTAGTAAGCATCAAGGTTTAAGCGTGTCAGGTAACCAAAAATACGGTCGTCGGTAACATCGTTCCTCGTCATTTCCTTAATGAACTCTTCGCTGTGCATACTCGCTTCGGCATTAATAAACTGATTGGGCGCAAGATATTCGCGAATTGCCTCCTCAATTTGTTCGTAATGCACACCCTGATATGCTTCAATAGCAACAGTGACTTTTTTTTTGTCGAGTTTTATTACATCCTCTTTTATTTTCGAGAAGATGTCGCTCCAACCAACATAATTGTCAGTGTTTTTTTGTATCTCGACATAAGGCTTTTTATTAAATTTTGCCATTTTATTCTAATTTTTGATTTTTTCTTTTAAAAGATAGTTTAGCCCGATAAGTGCTGCCGAATTTTCCAGTTCGGCTTTTTTTATGTCAACCTTAAATCCGGGTGTCCATGCATATTTTTGTGTTATTTGTTTTATATGAGGGATTATCAGATCGTGGCTTTTCATTACGCCACCGCCAATTATTACCATTTCCGGGTCGTAAGCGTGAATAAGGTTAATTGCTCCTGCTGCCCAGGCATCCATACAGTGGTTTGCAACATCAATAGCAAGCTCATCGTTTTGGCGGTAACGGGTGAAGAGGTTCTCAAAATCAAAGTTCTCCTGGTTTTTCCATTTCGATTCTTTGTGCAATTCGTGACCTTTTATCAACTCAGGCAGTTTCCACGACGAGGCTTCCGACTCAACACATCCCAGGTTTCCGCAGGTACACTCGTTGCCATGATAATTAATAATAAAATGCCCACCCAAACACCCGGCCTGGTAGTGTTTTCCATGCAGCAGTTTCCCGTTTATCAGGGTAGCTCCACCAACCCCGGTACCAAGTGTTATCATTACAATATTGTCGCAACCTGCACCAGCTCCATATTGCCATTCGCCAACTAGGGCAGCGCGGGCATCGTTTTCAATAACAACAGGCCATTCCCAGTTACTTGCAGCCCATTTGTTAAAATCGAACAGAGTAGCATCTTCGTGTTTCTTATTTATCGATAAAACCCGGTTTTTATGTACATCAACAATACCGGGCATTGCTATGGCAATACCACCTGTCTGATCGGGTGTCAGATTATTTCTTTCAAGAAGAGTGTTAATATGGTCGCTTACACGCTCCATGTTTTTAGCAAAATTATTTTGCGAAAGCGAAGGGGTGGTTTTGCTGTCGAGGATTTTATTCTCCTCCACAAGCGCCATTTTTATTAATGTACCACCAAGGTCTATTGCAACACTCTTCATAACTAAATTTTCTTTATTATAACAGCTTCTCCATCTTGTTCTACCACTTTAGCAGCAAAACCTTGTTCAGCAATTGTTCCGTAGTCGTGCCCTGCATCAGATGGCCAGCAGGCACCAAAAGCCAATACTTTGTTGCCGATGTTTACCATGCGGTGTGCAATGCTGCGCGGTACGTAGTTAAGGCTTCCGGGATATACTTTTTGAGCAGTTACATTTCTGTTTCCATCCATCAGCAATAGAAGCCCTTGTCCCTCAATTCCCCAGTAGAACTCGGCAGTTCCAATTTTTGAGTGGAAGTGGCCTTTAGTCATGTTGTACTCTTCGCCAACTTTACCCTGCATTAAGCGGGTCATACCAAAGAATAATCCTCCTTCTGTACCTTCTTTTTCGGGCAAGAAAGATTCTACCTCGTAAGCAATCTTAGCTTTATCTTCTTCAGTTAGCGAGCTGCTGTCTTCGAAAATATCTTTGATATTATCAAAAGTCCTTGTCAGGAAGTCAACAGCCTTTCCCTGAATTTTATCGTTTAAATAGGATATTTCAGTGTCGTAAGGTTTAATTATTTCGCTCATAACGATCCTCCAATTATTAGTTCAACTTTATTATCAATTTTTTCTCTTTTGTTATTTAATATCATATTCGAAATCATTTTTCCCATCTCTTCAAAGTCCGTAGAAATGGTTGTAATGCCGTTGGCCATAACCTCTTTTAACGGCGATTTGTTATAAGAAATAATTCCAATATCGCGCCCAATAATCAGGTTTTTATCGTTCGCTTTTTTTATAATATCCACAAGGTCGATGTCTTTAATTGTCAGATATACAGCGTGTTTTTCAATTTTGTGTTGGTTTGGGTTTTTTATTGTGTCGAATTCGAATTTGTTGGCTTTTGTAAACTTGCTGATACCTTTTTGCATCTCGGTGGCGTGTATGTTTTTGTCGGGATTTACCAGATAGATTTTTTGATATTTACTTAACTCCTTCTTACCTTTTTTCAGACAGTTGTACACATCTTTTTCGAAGTTTTGGCACACGTAGGCATATTTATGCCCAAGTAAATTGCGTCCAACGTCAAGTATAAATACTTTTTTTACCGGTAGTTCTGCAAGCACACCAAGAGTGCCCGTATCAATTATTGGCATAATAATATACGATGAATATTGTCCTGCTGCTTCATTGATTAGTTTATGAAATACCTCTTTGTTGTTGTGGTGAAAAAAGATGTCAACGCTTCCCTTATTTTTAAATTTGTCGAGAATAATATTATAGAGGTTCTCCTTATACAGGGTTAGTCTATCGAATAACAGAAACACTCTGTTGGTTTGGTGGGTGTTTATTGATGAAACAAAGTAGCCTTTCCCTACCGCCGAGGCAACTATTCCCTTCGATTTTAAATCGTTGTAAGCCATTAATGCGGTGTCTTGCGACAACGAAAATGTTTTACATAATTGGTTCAGCGACGGTAGTTTGTCGCCTAATTGCAATGTGTTGTTGTCAATTGCATCTATAACCGACTGTATAATCTGTTGGTATTTGGGTTTCTCTGAATGTCCTTCTATTTTTATATAATTCATGCCAACCTCTTTGTAGTACTATGCAAAAATATAATATTTTATTTATATGTATTCAAATGCAGAATATATTTTCTTATGGAGGAAATATTAAATTAATTTGTCTTAGTTAATTCTTTGATATACGGTTACTTGTAGGCATGTGTTTTTAATCAGGAATTGGGATATGGTCGGGGTGGAAGTTTGTGGGAGGAGATCTAAAACAAAAAAAGCTTCTTTGCCAATGTAAAGAAGCTTTTCTTTTGTCGGGATGACAGGATTT
>JBDLJS010000090.1:0-16423 GCA_039714235.1 Bacteroidota bacterium
CTCCGGAGAATCTGGTTTTTGACGTTTTTATTAATGGAATTAAACGATTTGAGATACCTACAACCACACAAAAAAACTGGAAGATAAAATCGGGCGACGGTGGTTCACTTTCGTTTGTTACCATTGAAACCGACCAACATGACGATGCGCATGGTTATATGGTTCTGGCTGCTCCTGAAAGCTGGCTCCAAAAAGGGAAAGGACAAAATATTAAAATTGCAGGCCGTGCAAACGACAGCAACACCTGGCTGATTGTTTACCAGGCCAATGATGCCTTAAGTTACCTGCAAAATTCAATCGACCACGATGTATGGATGGAACTGGTAATTGAAAAATCGGGAGGAAAACTGGCCGCAACTATCAATGCGCCGTTTCACCTGGCAGGGAAAACTCTAACTTATTCAACAGGTAAAAAAACAAAAACAATAGAGTTGTCGGGAAGCGGTGATTTTTCGACCGTAACTTTTACGTTACCTGCATCGGCATTAAAAAAACCTTTTAAACTAAACGATCCCAAAGGCGAGGTTTTCATCATAAATTCACTGGGAGAAACGTTTAAATCAACCCGCCTGCTGGCAAAAGCAGTATTATTGAATGAATGTACTCTTACCGGTGATAAAATCTATTTATCAGCAAAACGAAACTACAAACCCAAAACAGTCAGCAGTCTTTTACGACTTTCAGAGTCAACTCTGGCAAAGGGAAAAATTTATTTAATGAACTCAAGCCATCAGGATATTGCGTGGATGGATTCGCCAAAAAAATGCGTGGTTGAACGCGATACAATGCTGTTAACGCCCCTGTTCGAGCTGGCTCAAAAAGATAAAAGTTATAGGTTCGATGTGGAAGATGCGTTAATGATTAAAGAGTTTATCGAACGTCACCCCGATAAAACAGAGCTTGTAAAGCAAATGCTCCACGACGGGCGTATTTCTTGTGGTTCGACATATACCCAACCTTACGAAGAGATGTATTCGGGTGAATCTTTGGCACGCCAGTTTTATTTTGGGGCAAAGTGGCTAAGAGATGAGTTTGGATACGATGCAAATGTTTACTGGAACGAGGATGTGCCCGGGCGCACGCTTCAAATGATGCAGTTGATGCGAAAAGCAGGCACCAAATACATGATGATAAGCCGGCACGAACGGGGATTATACAACTGGTACAGCCCCGATGGTTCGTACATTACAGCTTTTACCCCGGGTCATTATTCTAATGCGTTTACGCCGCTGCAAAAGAATTTTCATGAGGCAGCACAATTCCTGGCTACCAGCTCTCTCGACTGGGAAAAATATTATACTGAGGAAAGTAATTCGCCTGTAATCCCGCTTTTATCGGACTGGGATATGAGCCCGGCAAAAGATTATAGCTCTATGATTCAACAGTGGGAGATTATTAACGAACTTCAAAATGAAAATGGCGATTATGTGCCGGTTAAACTACCTGGGTTTAAAGTTGCATCGGCACCCGAATTCTTCGATGCCCTGACTGCCGAAAACCCGGAAATCACAGAAATCACCGGAGAACGTCCTGCTGTTTGGTTGTACATTCACGGGCCATCGCACCAAAAAGCTTTGAAGACCAGCCGTACCGGAGATATCCTTCTCACCCAAGCCGAGAAATTTGCCACTGCCAATGCACTGGTTGACGGTTCATTTATTAACTATCCCGAATCGCAATTATATGCAGCATGGGAAGCAAAAATTTATCCAGACCACGGCTGGGGTGGTAAGCACGGCGACATTACCGATGCTTATTTTCATCAGAAATATGAATTCGCAAAAACAGAAGCGGAAAAGATTCTTGATAAAAATTTGAACGAACTTGCAGCAAAAATTAAAACCAATCCGGAAAAAGGACGTCCGTTGGTAATCTTCAACAGCCTTAACTGGAAACGCGACGATCCGGTTTCTGTTGAAGTTAATTTTCCAAAATCAGAAGCCTTTTCAGTTATTCTGAAAGATGAAAATGGAAAGGAAACTAATACACAGTTAGAAAAAATTCATCATTACACCGATGGTTCAATAGAAAAAGCTCAGTTGCATTTTATTGCTGAGAACATTCCATCAATCGGTTACAAAACATATTACGTCCAACCTTCAGAACAAAAAATTCCGGACACAGGCAAACTATTTAATAATGAAACAGAAAACCAGTATTTCATGTTAAAATTTGCTGACGGAGGGCTTTCTTCCGTTTTCGACAAAAAAATAAACAAAGAGTTGGTTGATAGCAAAAAATTCAAGGCTGGCGAAATATTCACCATGCATTCTGAAGGAAATGGTGCCGGCGAATTTGCTGACATTCAGCAACCCGATATGCGTGGATTTGATAAAACCGGAAATTATAAAACAACCTGGATAATTGAAGAAAACGGGCCTGTTTTTACCACGTACAAATTCAGGCAAAAAATAAAAAATGCCATAGTCGAGCAACGTATAAAACTGTATCATCAGCAAAATAAAATTGATTTTGAAACTGCCCTTCTAAACTGGGAAGGTGAATTGTACCGCGAATTCAGGATGGCTTTGCCGTTAAATATGAAAGACGGACAGGTAGCTTACGAGGTTCCCTTTGGTGTGGTTGAAGTGGGCAAAGATGAACTGAAAGGCGATGCGGGGGAACGCTATACAACGCCTTGTAAAGATTTTCATCCGCGCGGAATTGAAAACTGGATTAGCTCGAGTAGCGACGATTTTGGCGTGACTATGAGCTCGTCGGTTGTAGCAGCCGATTGGATTGACCCTACAGACACACCTGTTGATAACCAGATTTTACAACCCATTTTGCTGGCATCACGAAAAAGCTGCCATTGGGAAGGCAACGAATACCTGCAAACAGGCAACCACTATTTTACTTTTTCGATAACCTCACACAAACCGGGATGGGAAAACGGGGCTGAGTTTGGCCGCGCCGCCAACGAAAAATTAATTGCAGTGTGGGCCGATAATTCATATTCAAATGCCTCGCTGCCTGAAACAAAAAGTTTCTTTTCGGTTGACCAGAAAAATGTATTGGTTTCGACCATAAAAAAAGCAGAAGACAGCAACGAAATTGTGGTTAGAATCGCGGAGTTGGAAGGAAAAGATAAAGTCATAACTTTTAACCATTTCAAAAAAATAAAACGGGCAATACTTACCAATCTGATTGAAGACCAAATAAAAGATTTAAACGTAAACAACGGAGGTCTTAATTTTGAATTAGGACACCATTCAATAGTAACTATTAAACTAAAATAATTATGCCACGAAGCCTTTATGTTTATACAATAGTAGCCGCTTTAGGTGGTTTCCTTTTCGGATTTGACACGGCTGTTATTAATGGTGCTCTACCTTTCTTTCGCGACCATTTTCAACTGGATAAAGTAATGGAAGGCTGGGCAATGAGTTCAGCAATTTTGGGATGCATAATTGGTGCCATAGGGATTGGCCGGCCGGGTGATAAATTTGGCCGGCGGTACATGCTGAAAGTTACTGCGTTTCTGTTCCTGGTTTCAGCAATTGGAACTGGAATGGCTGTCAATATTTCCATGTTTATCATTTTTAGAATAATTGGTGGCCTGGCAGTTGGAGGAGCTTCGGTGTTGTCGCCCATGTACATTTCGGAAGTGGCGCCACCAAAATATCGTGGTCGGTTTACTATTCTTTTTCAACTTTCGCTGGTAGTGGGAATTTTGATTGCATTTGCTACCGATTTAGCACTAATTAATACCGGGCCCAACAATTGGCGCTGGATGTTTATATCGGAAGCAGCTCCTGCCCTGCTGTTTTTCAGTTTATTGTTTTTTGTGGGAAGAAGTCCGCGCTGGCTGGTAAAAAAAGGATTGTTAGATGAAGCTCAAACAGTTATCGACCAAACCAACGCAGGCAACAATAACGGTCATTTGCTTGAAGAAATTAAAAACTCCATCGACAACGAAGTAGTGGAACACATTAAGTACCTGTTTAAAAAGCCATTTCTCCGTTTGGTAATCATTGGTCTGTTAATAGGAATGTTTAACCAGTTTACCGGTATTGCAGTTGTAATGATATATTCCAGCGATATTTTTCGTGCAGCAGGATTTGGAACCGAATCGGCCATTTTGCAAACAGTAATTGTAGGGGCTACCAACTTAACATTCACCATAATAGCCATGGCATTTATCGATCGCATTGGCCGTAAAATTATGTTGTTGCTCGGTTCTGTTGGAATGACCATTTTCCTGGGTATCTTTTCCTACATCTTTTTATATGACATTGGCGGATTCGTGCCTCTGATAATCATGATAAGTTTTGTGGCTTGTTTCGCCTTTTCGCAGGGGGCAGTAGTTTGGGTGCTTTTTGCCGAAATGTTTCCCAACAATATCCGCTCACGTGGAGTATCAATCGGTTCTTTTTCGCATTGGGTATTTTATGCCATGCTGCTTTTCCTCTTCCCTGTCATTCAAAAATCATTTTCCGATAACAGCGGAATTGGATACGTATTTGCCTTTTTTGCTGTTTCTACTCTAATCAGTTTCTTCTTTTACAAAAAATATATTGTTGAAACCAAAGGGAAGTCACTGGAAGAACTGGAAAAAGAGACATTGGGGTGAATGGGAAAGTTGGACGTAGAAAGGGTGATGACGATGATGAATGAAGGGTGACCGAAGAAAACCTGCCCGGCTATGCGAAGTTTGACGGGTCGCAGTTGTGGCTATCAGGCACTATAATAATAAAATTATAAACCAAAGCTGGCAGCTTGGATTGAAGCCAGCCTCTAAAAGCTAAAAAAAAATGAATGGATACGAACGAATTAAAGCAGCTTTAAACAATCAGCCAACAGACAAAACACCAATCATGCTGCACAATTTCTGGATGGCAGCTAATGAGGCAGGTATAAGCATGGCAACATATCGAGATAATCCACGAATTATGGCCGATGCTTTTATCCGGTCGGTAGAGAAATATCAGTTCGATGGAATTTTAGTGGATTTGGATACCGTAAGCCTGGCAGGAGCTGTAGGCGTGCCAGTTGATTTTCCTGAACATGAACCAGCTCGTTCGGCTAATGGGAACTTACTGCAGTTGGTGGATGTAAAGAAACTAGATAAAGTAAATATTGAAAATTACCGCTACATTCAAAACTGGCTGGAAGCAACCCGATTAATAAAAGAACATTTTAAAGATGAAATTTATGTACGCGGCAACTGCGACCAGGCTCCTTTCTCGCTGGCAAGTATGATGCGTGGCAGCCAGGAGTGGATGCTAGACCTGGTGATGGGCGTGCCGGGATTGGTTTATGAATTACTGGAATACTGCACCGATAAAACATGCCAGTTTATAGATTTAATGGCACAAACCGGTTGCGATATGGTATCCAACGGCGACAGCCCTGCAGGCCCCGAAATGATTTCGCCGGATATGTACGAAATGTACGCCCTGTCCTACGAGAAAAAAGTAGTTGAAACGGCTCATAAAAACAATCTGCCATATACGCTTCATATTTGCGGCGATACCGAATCAATTTTAGAATTGATGTTACAAAGTGGGGCCGATGCTTTTGAGCTGGATTATAAAACCAATTCGCAAAAATCGTTTGATGTATTGCATAACGATGCCTGTTTTATAGGCGATATAGACCCAAGCGGAGTTTTGGCAATGGGAACGCCTGAACTGGTTGAACAAAAAACAGTAGAATTGCTCGATATATTCTCAAAAACGAACCGGTTTATACTAAACGCCGGGTGCGCCATTCCTTCAAATACACCAGAAGAAAACCTGTTCAGAATGATTAGTGTAGCAAGGGAATTTCGTTAGTGGGCGGTTATCAGTTGCAGTAAAACAGGATGTCATCTCTCTGTGTCGCAACAATCGGGGATACTATCCGTCAATTAAGATATAGATTACAATCAGGGCTAATATTCTGATTAATATTTTTTACTTAACTATCCGGTTATTTATTAAGTTTTTCCTCCACAATTCTGGTAACACTTCGGAAATCAATCTTACCGGTGCCCATCATCGGCAATTCTTCCACTACCAAAAATTGTTTGGGAAGAGCAATATTTGGAAGTTCATTACTCATCTTTTTCAATATTGTTGTTTTATCCACTTCTTTGGTTATTGTGGCCACTATGGATGCACCTTTGGTTTTGTCTGCAATTCCTACCACACAACATGCAACTCCTTCCGGCAGGAATTGCTCAAGTGTATTTTCCACTTTAACGAGCGACACCATTTCGCCGCCAATTTTCACAAATCGTTTAAACCTGCCCGAATGCCACAGGTAGCCATCAGCATCAAAATATCCCATATCCCCTGTATTATACCAACCATCAACTTTGCATTCAGCAGTTAGCTCAGGATCGTTATAATACCCTTTCATAATTAAGTCACCCTTTACCATTATTTTACCAACCTCACCAGTTTTACAATCTTCACCGGTCTCAAAGTTTTCAATCCTCACCTTAACATTCGGAATTACTTTTCCCGTACTTCCCGGCCTGTTAAATTCATGTAAATTTAATGAGATAACAGGTGACGTTTCAGTAGCCCCGTATCCTTCAAGGAGTGTTACCCCATGCTTTTTCATAAATCCGTCCCTTAAAGCATCAGGACATTTGTCAGCACCTGCCACCATTATCCTGACGGACTTAAAATCGCCAGGTTTGGATTTCTGCAAATACCCCCAGAAGAAGCTTGGTGGCCCCACCATTAATGTTGGTTTTTCTTCAAATGCAATATTGCAAATTGTCTGAAAATCAAGAGGATTTGCATAGGTTACCATTGTCATTCCATAATAAAATGCAACCCATAGATTCGCTACCAATCCAAATATATGAAAGAACACCAGATTAGCCAGAACTATATCGTTCCCATTCAGATTTAAATACCCTCCGAAATCTTTAATATTTGATGCTATATTATTGTGAGTAAGCTGAACGGCTTTAGGATCTTTTTCGCTACCACTGGTAAATAAAATTGCAGCTGTATCATCTTCATGCCCCTTATGAATCCTGTTAAAAATCATATTAACAGGGAGTTTTGTTTTTAAAGCAGCCTTAAGTTTGTCTCCTGTAGATATACTTTCCATTATATCTTCAATTAAAACCATTCCTTCAATTACAGGACATTCTATTTTTTCGAGAAGAGCTTTGGAAGTTATTATGGTTTTAAATTCACACTTCTTTTGTGCATATTTTGCATTTGCCTCAGCTCCAGTCGAATAGTTAATCATAACAGGTATCCTGCCACTCATTAATGCCCCAACAACTGCGAGTGCACATCCTGCTGAAGTTGGAATCATAATCCCGATAAAACCTTTATCGTACTTCTTAAATTTCGATGCCAGGATTAGTGAGGCAATTAACGCTTTTGAATAGGTAACATTTCGTTTGGTTGTTTTATCGATTACAGCAAGTTTGCCGGCGTTCTTTTTTGCCATTCGAACAAATTGTTGATGTAGTAACATAGCGTTAAGTTTTAGTTGAAATTGTTGTTTTTTTATAAACATTCAATTTACTAAACAGAACCTCACTAAAACAATAAACAGTTAAAAATGTGTACTTTATCGAATAAAATTACGTTGAAGAAAAACTCTTTTTAAACGTTTGAGACAAATTTTCAAAATATGCTCTTTCGATAAAACACGTTCTGCAAATTTCAAAATTCTATCCTCTTTTAAAACTCAACAAGGTATTTCCCAAAAACAAATAACGAATCCTGAAAAAATATTCGCCCGCTTTTAAAGTAAAAATTATAAAATATATTGGCCATGTAATTATGTATTACCATGCAGAATTTAGTACATTATTTCACCAATCTCCACCGTTTCTTTCCATTACTCAAGCCATAATGTTTCAGTCTGTTGGAAAACTATTATAAATCAGAATAAAAACCCCTTTCCTGCTAACTAAATTTTGTTAGATTTGCAACTTAATTTTTACATCTAAATCAAATTTTATGATTCTTGGCATATTAAAGGAACACGGTACTGAAACCCGTGTAGCTTTATTACCGGAGACTGTAAAAACTTTTACCGACCTAAAGGTTGAGGTACTGGTGGAACAGGGTGCCGGTGAGACTGCCTTTGCATCGGATGCTGACTACGAAGCTGTTGGGGCTAAAGCAGTTAAGCGGGCTGATGTATTTAAGCAGGCAGAGGTTCTATTACAAATTCAGCCACCGGCTGAAGGAGATATTGAGAAAATTAAAGATTCGCAGGTGTGGATTAGCGCATTTAATCCGCTTTGGGACACCAAGTTGGTAAAAACATTCCTTGACAAGGGAATTACCACGTTCAGCCTCGATTTAATCCCGCGTACTACCCGTGCACAGGCGATGGATATTTTATCGTCGATGGCAACGGTTTCGGGGTACATGGCGGTGTTGGAAGCTGCAGCTAAACTACCTACTTTCTTCCCAATGTTTATGACTGCTGCCGGGACTATTCGTCCGGCAAACGTGCTGATTTTGGGAGCTGGTGTAGCAGGATTACAGGCTATTGCTACATCGCGAAAACTGGGTGCACAGGTACAAGTATTTGACGTACGCTCGGCTGTTAAAGAGGAAGTAATGAGTTTGGGCGGAAAATTTGTTGAGGTGGAAGGTGCTACCGAAGACAAAGCTGCCGGAGGTTATGCCGTTGAGCAAACCGAGGAATTCAAGAAAAAACAGCAACAGGCAATTAACGACCACGCTGCAAAAGCTAATGTGGTTATTTGTACTGCTCAAATTCCAGGAAGAGAAGCTCCGCTGTTAATCCCGAAAGAAGCTGTTGAAGCTATGAAACCGGGCTCGATAATTATCGACCTTGCTGCATCGACCGGAGGAAACTGTGAGTTGACCAAGAACGATGAAACTGTTGTTCATAAAGGAGTTTCTATTATTGGGCAGTCGAATTACCCGGCACAAAAACCTGTGGATGCCAGCCGTATGTTTGGTAAAAACGTACTGAATTTCATGAAACTCATGATTGCCGAAGAAGGGGCTCTGAACCTCAATTTTGAAGACGACATTGTAAAAGGAACCTGCATTACACATGCAAAAGAGATTTACAATGAAAGAGTTAAATCAGTAATCGAAAAAGCATAACAGATATGGAACAAGTATTTCAGTTTTTCTTCGAATATAAACAAGCGATTTTTATCATCGCCTTATCCATATTTGTGGGTATTGAAGTGATTTCCAACGTGCCTGCCGTATTGCACACTCCGCTTATGTCGGGGGCAAATGCAATCAGTGGTGTTATTATTATTGGTGGTATCATTTTGGTTGGCCACGCCGACTTAACAACGTTTTCGTTAAACCTTATTTTGGGAATTTTAGCCCTGATTTTTGGTACGCTAAACGTGGTTGGTGGTTTTGCTGTTACCGACAGGATGCTTGAAATGTTTAAAAAGAAAAAAAAGTAGGCGATTATGGATAAAGTAATAGGAATATTAAACGGAATGGAATTTACCATTGGCGATTCAATACTTGAGCTAAGTTACCTGATTGCCGCACTTTTATTTGTTTATGGTTTGAAATTGCTTTCACACCCTGCCACTGCCCGAACAGGAAACTTGTGGGCTGCAGGCGGAATGGGATTGGCAATGATAACCACACTGTTATTACATAAAGATGCCGGTGGAAAAGGAATTCCGCTGACAAACGTCTGGATAATTTTAGCTGCAATTGGCGTGGGTGCTGCCATTGGATGGATGGTTGCCCGTAAAGTTAAAATGACTGCAATGCCACAGCTGGTATCGATCTACAACGCAACCGGTGGTGCTGCATCAATGTTAGTTGCACTTTTGGAATATCCAAATGCTGTTGCCGGAGATATACAATCGATTTTAGTTACCGTGTTGGGATTAATTATCGGTGCTGTTGCATTTAGCGGAAGTATGATTGCTTTCGGAAAACTGGACGGACGCGTTGGCGATATTATGAAACCATTTATGACCTACATAAACCTGGTTTTATTGGTTGTTACATTAGGATTGGGCGTTTACATTGTAATCTCCCCTAACCCACCTGCCGAAATGATTTGGGCAATATATGCATTGCTTGGTATTTCGTTGGTTTACGGAGTTATGTTTGTAATGCCTATTGGTGGTGCCGATATGCCGGTGGTAATTTCGTTACTGAACTCATTTACGGGTATTGCTGCTGCAATGGCTGGTTTTATTTACAACAACCAGGCGATGATTCTGGGTGGTATCCTTGTTGGTGCTGCAGGTATGATTCTGACCATGTTGATGTGTAAAGCAATGAACCGCTCGCTGATTAATGTAATTATCGGGGCCTTTGGTGGTGGCGGTGCTGCTCTGGACCGCGAACAGGGTGCAATAAAAGAGATTACTTTGAGTGATGCTGCTGTTTTAATGAGCTACTCACAAAAAATAGTTGTAATCCCGGGCTACGGTTTGGCTGTGGCACAGGCACAACACATTGCACACGAACTTGACACTTTACTTGAAGGTAAAGGTGTTGATGTAAAATATGCTATCCACCCGGTTGCAGGACGTATGCCGGGGCACATGAATGTATTGCTTGCCGAGGCTGATGTGCCTTACGAAAACCTGGTTGAAATGGATGACATTAATCCGGATATGCCAAACGTTGACGTGGCAATTGTAGTGGGTGCAAACGATGTGGTTAACCCTGCAGCGTACGACGACCCGAGCAGCCCGATTTACGGAATGCCGATTATCGATGCTCACCTGGCAAAAAATATCATCATCATGAAACGTGGTATGGGTAAAGGTTATGCAGGAATTGAGAACTTCCTGTTCTTTAACGATAAAACACGTATGTTATTTGGCGATGCAAAAAGCTCAATTTCCAAATTGGTGAATGAGATAAAGAGTATGTAAAATTAGCTGCGAGCTTCAAGCTTTAAGTTTTGACTTGTAGCTAAAAGCTAATAGTTTTAAAAAGTGCCATCTCTATTTGGGGTGGCATTTTTTTGTACTTTTATTGTTCACTGTATCTTAAAACTATGAAACGCAGAAACTTTATTAAAACAACAGCTTTAGGTACTTTGGCAATTGGCATTGGAAGTTGTTCTTCATCTAAAACACATATACTAACCTTTAGCTGGGACGATGGATTTAAAAAATCTTTTTACCACACAGCAGGTATTTTTGAGAGATACAACCTGAAAGCCTGTCTAAATGTAATTGCATCGGGACACCTTACAGCATTTAATACTCCTAACGAATATCACGCTGACGAACGGGGCAATTTTAACGACTGGAATGCCTTAAGAAAACGGGGGCACGAAATTATGCCACACAGTTGGTCGCACCAAAACCTTACCGAGATACCTGTCGATATGGCAAAAGGATTAATCGATAAATGCCTGAATTATTTTGATGAACACCTTGATGATTTTGAAGCATCAGAATCGGTTTATAATTTTGCCTACAACGCATCCACTCCAGAGCTCGAAGAATATACCTTAACAAAGGTACGCGCCATACGCACTGGAAGCTGGAATATTTTAGGAGACATAAAAACAAATCCATTCCCGTCTAAAAACAGTTCAATGCGTTTGAGCTGCTCGTCGTTCGGGCCCGACAATGCTGACAATTGGGTAGAAGAAGAGATAAACAATTTTCTGAAAAGTGAAGGCGGTTGGCTTATACTTAACCTACACGGTCTGGACGAAGAAGGCTGGGGACCTGTTAGTTCAGAATACCTGAAAAACCTTTTAAAAAGGTTGGTTGAATTTGATTACCTGGATATTTTGCCAGCAGGTGAAGTTTTGAAAAAATATATTAGTTAACACAAGTTATTAATACCTTAAAATGAAACGACGAGATTTTATTTCCATAACCGGATTAACCGGGCTTGGATTAACTCTGGGGGCATTCAGTCCGGGTACGAGACAGAAAAAAACAAAGGAAATCAGGGGAACTTTTTCATCCACCAAAAACAAAGTTTCTATTTTCACCCATGCACAAATAAAACCTACACGTATTTGGCATATTACAGACACACATCTTTCGATTGATGATGAACGGGGAGAAAAATACCGTGAATACAGCAAACGAATGGCAGGTGCCTATCAAATTAACACACACTTTCAAACCGGAGAAGAAATTACTACCAAAGAGAGTTTTGAATTAACATTGAATCTTGCGAAGGAACAAAAAGTAGATTTCCTGGCACTTACAGGCGACATATTCAGTTTCCCGTCGGAAGCTGCTGTTGAATGGGCTTTACAAAAACTAGACGAAACAGGAATTCCGTTTGCATACGTAGCCGGAAACCACGACTGGCACTACGAAGGCATGAAAGGAAGCTCACGGCAACTTCGCGATACATGGACAGAAAAATACCTGAAGCCAATGTACCAGGGCAATCAACCACTTTATGCTTCATATGATATAAACGGATTACGTTTTTTGTGTATTGATAATTCAACTTATGAAATATTACCAGAACAACTTGACTATTATAAAAAACAGGTTAAAAGCGGCGTTCCATTAATTCTAATGATGCACATTCCTTTGTACATGCCTGGCCAGCCAATGGGATACGGATGTGCACATCCAGACTGGGGCGAAAAATCAGATAAAAATCATGAAATAGAACGACGTGATAAATGGAGAAAAAAAGGTCATACAAAAACAACCTTTAATTTTTATGAGGCAGTTTTTAATACACCTAATCTTTTAACCATCCTCGCCGGACATACTCATCGTTCTGCAACAGATGTTAAAAAGGGGATTACCCAGGTTGTTTCCGGGCACAATGCCACAGGATATTACACCGAAATAAATTTCAATACAATCTAACAACCTTCAAAGAGATGCGAAATCAAAAAGAAATTATTATAACCCAAATTAACAAAATCCTGGACCAAAAAATTGAGACAGCAAACCTCGAAATCCGTTCGTTAAAAGAATCGCTCGAGAGTGAGAACAAATGCACCGTTGGCGACAAATACGAAACCGGGCGCGCACGATTACAGGCCGAACTGGAGAAAAGCAGTATTCAGTTACTTAAAATTGAAAAGCTGAAGTATAAATTATCTAAAATTGACCTTCATAAAAAATACAATAATGCCGAATTTGGCAGCCTGGTAATAACCAACTCTGCAAATTATTTTATTTCACTTGCAATAGGAAAAATTGAGGTCGGAAACAAAAGCTGGTTTTGTATTTCGCTGGCCTCTCCCATCGGAAAACTCCTTTACCTGAAAAAGGCCGGCGATGAATTTATTTTCAACGGGAAGGAATTAAAAATTAAAGCAATTATTTAGAACACGATGAGCACAAAATATATAGTTGACAAAGAATTTGAAAACATCGATTTCGCAGAAAAAGAAGTTGAAGCAGCCGATTACGAAAACTGCACATTCACCAACTGTAATTTTTCGGGCACCGATTTGTCGGGCTTAAATTTTGAAGAATGTAGGTTTATTACCTGCGATTTCAGCTTATCAAAAATAACCAATGTTGCTTTCCGAAATATAAAATTTGCGAATTGCAAATTAATTGGACTGCAGTTTGATGAGTGCAACCCGTTTCTTTTGGAGTTTCAGTTTGAAGGGTGTATTTTAAACTATTCTTCGTTCTACAAAATGAGAATAAAAGAGACCCGGTTTGTAAAATGCATCCTTCAGGAAGTCGATTTTAACGAAGCTGATTTGTCCGGCGCGGTTTTTACCAAATGCGATTTTTCAGGAGCCATGTTTGGGCGCACCAATCTTGAAAAAGCTGATTTCAGAACCTCTTCAAACTTTTCAATCGACCCGGAACAAAACCGGATTAATAAGACAAAATTTTCTTATGATCAATTATCAGGTCTGTTGGAAAAATATAATATTGATATTAGTTTTGAATGAATTAGATATTTTAGTTAATATTGAATATTATAATAGTTCTCAGGCATGAAGTACATATTTCTAACTGTTATTTTTTTTACCATTATTAGTTCCCTTTCAGCACAAAAACTTAAAAAGAAAGTAAACATAAATGGTAACGTCAAAGAGGTTTTTTACATCGATAAAAAATCGAAAATGCAAAATGGTGATTATTTTAAAATACATAAAAATACAAAAGACACCCTTGTACATGGTAATTTTAAAAATGGGATGAGAACTGGCACCTGGATTTTTAAAAGTCATGTTACTCATGAAAAAGTAATAAAATACGATTTCAGTAACGATTCTTTATTGTTTCTGGCCAAAGAGCAATTTCCAGATTCATTTCTGGTAAAAGTTGGAAATGAATTTAATTATACAAAAGTTGACCGCCCTCTTATTTTTTTAGGCCATAAAGACGAAGACAGACATAACATATGGTCGAACCTTGATATCCCCAAATCAATCATTCAAAATGGATATAGCGGAACTTCAACAGTTTGTTTTATCGTTAATGAAAAAGGAACAATTGTCGTAAGTAAAATTTTAAGCTCATTCAATAAATCGGTCGAGCAGCAATTAAATACCATTGTGAATTCATATAATGGCAGATTTTTACCAGCAATATTTAACGGCCACCCTGTTTCTTCAATGTTTTATGTTAAAATCAATTTTGGCCCTACTACAAATGAGTTTTTTAAGTTACCTAATAATCTTCCCTACATTATTGATTTGGATATCCATTTTAAATCATACACTGTAAAAAGAACTGCAACAAGGATGGAAATCAGACATATTTCTGCTTCTGATTTACCGGCAAATATTCGACATTAACTATCAATTTATCCTTCAATTGATTCAATTCCGGTTTGAGGGTTATGACTTATCTGGCAATTAAACTCTTTCTCCTGTTCTCTGTTTATTGTTTTAAAATGTAATAATTCGCACTTAAAATTACTATCATGAAAAACTTAATCCTTTTCAGTTTTGTGTTTCTGCTTTTCTCTTGCTCATCATTAAAACCGGCTAACGAGAAAACTTACTGGGTAAACAGTTATAAAGTCGATTGTGTTGGCGTTGCGCCAATGAAATGTTTACTGGTCCAACGGGGCGAATCGGTAGTAGAAGGCCAGTGGCAGAATTTCTATTCGAATATTGAAGGATTTGAATTTGAACCTGGTTTTATTTATAAATTGAAGGTAAAGGAAGAAAAGCTAGAAAATGTTCCGGCCGATGCATCGTCGGTAAAATATACGCTGGTAAAAGTTATTGAAAAGAAACAAGACATGAAATTAAGGTTAAACGACATTTGGCTGGTGATATCGGTTGGTGGCGAAGAGGTTGAATTGGTTGAAGAAACAGGTAAACGAAAAAATGCACAGCTTGAAATTCATATTTCGGAGATGAAAGTTATGGGTAACGACGGTTGCAACAATTTTCACGGAAGTATTAAATCTGTTGGAGAAGAAACCCTGGAGTTTGGCCCCATCGCAGGTACCCGCATGATGTGCATAGACATGACTATTCCTGACAAAATAAATACCGCTTTAATGCAGGTAAAAAAATACAAAATCGCTAATCTGAAACTTACTTTGTACGATGAAGCTGATAACGAATTAATCGTGTTTAAAAAGGTCGATTAATCGTCATTCACTTCGTGCAGGCCGCACTCTTTGCCCGAGCTTTGTTCCCACCACCAGCGTCCGGCACGAAAATCTTCACCGGGTTTTATGGCACGGGTGCACGGTTCACAGCCAATACTCACAAATCCTTTGTCGTGAAGCACATTGTATGGCACATGATTAGCCTTTACATATTCAATGGTCTGTTCAAGGCTCCATCCCAGCAGCGGATTGTATTTTATCATCTGGTTGCTGACATCCCATTCAAACTCTTGCAAATCGCTTCGGTTATCCGATTGCGATGCCCGCAGGCCGGTAATCCAAATCTCATTACTATCGAGGGCTCTTTTTAAAGGAATTACCTTACGAATATAACAACACTCCTTACGGTTTTCGAGCGATTCATAAAAACTGAATGGCCCTTTCTCGTCCAGAAGTTTTTCCACTTCATCCGTTGGCGGAAAATATGCTTTTATTGGCTTATTGTATTTCTCTAATGTACTTCGGTAAACTTTGTAAGTTTCCGGAAAAAGGCGTCCGGTATCCAGCGTCACAACCTTAACTTCAATATTGTTTCTGAAAATAATATCTGTAATTACCTGGTCTTCGTACCCGAAGCTGGTGGTAAAAACTACTTTCCTCTGATGGTTTTCAGTAATAAACTGCAGTTTCTCGATAATTGTTTTTTCTGAAAGTTGGGCGTTGTACTTTTCTGTTAGTTTTTGTTTAGTCATATCTGGATACTTGATACTGGATATTTGATGTTCGATATTTTTGGCTTCCGACTTCCAACTCTCTTCTATTCCACGTAAAGTACCAGCCCTTTCAGGTACTCACTTTCGGGATGATAGATATTTACCGGATGATCTGTTGGTTGGCTCAACTGGTGCAAAATCCTGACATTCCGGCCTGCAATGGCTGCTGCTGAGAAAACAGTTTCGCGAAATCGTTCTTTTGAAACCACTTGCGAGCATGAGAAAGTA
>JBDLJS010000091.1:0-16262 GCA_039714235.1 Bacteroidota bacterium
TGGTGCAAAATCCTGACATTCCGGCCTGCAATGGCTGCTGCTGAGAAAACAGTTTCGCGAAATCGTTCTTTTGAAACCACTTGCGAGCATGAGAAAGTAAACAGGATTCCTCCTTTTCTGATTTGCTCAAAGGCCCTTGTATTAATTCGTTTATAACCTTTTAAGGCCTGTGGTAAAGTATTCCGGTGTTTGGCAAATGCCGGAGGATCGAGAATAATTAAATCGTATTTATCCTGAATATCTTTTAAATATTCAAAACCGTCGGCTACTAAAGCTTCGTGACGCTCGTCTCCCGGAAAGTTCAATTCTACATTTTCCCTGGTCAAATCAATGGCTTTTCCCGATGCATCCACCGAATGAACCAAGTTGGCACCGCCTTTCATGGCGTAGAATGAAAAGCCACCGGTATAACAAAACATATTCAACACATCCCTGTTTTCGGCATATTTCTGAATCAGCAAACGATTCTCGCGCTGATCGACGAAAAAGCCGGTTTTTTGCCCATCTTTCCAGTCCACTTTAAATTTCAGTCCATACTCCAGCACTTCGGTTTCGGCACTGCTTCCATATAAATAACCATTTTCGGGCTCAATACTGGCTTTAAACGGGAGCGTTTTGGCGCTTTTGTCGTACACAGCTTTTAATTTATCACCAAGAACTTCTTTCAAAGCTTTAACCAGTTCCTCCCTGATTAAATACATCCCGATTGAGTGCATTTGCATAACGGCTGTACCATTGTAAAAATCGACAATCAGCCCGGGCATTCCGTCCCCTTCGGCATGAATTAACCGAAAAACATTTGTCTCGCTGTCATCAGTAAATCCCAGCGTTTTTCTAAGGTTCCACGCACTTTCGATTTTCGCTTTCCAAAAATTATAATCGGGATTAACTTCTTCGAATGAGATAATTCGTATTGCAATTGAACCAATCTGGTAATGGCCAATTCCAAGGAACTCATCTTTATTTGAATACACCTTTACCAAATCGCCTTCGGCAACATTACCGTAAATCTTTTTAATGGCGCCTGAAAATACCCAGGGATGAAATCGCTTTAACGACTGATCTTTGCCCGATTTGAGTACTATTTTGGTATATTCTTCAGCCATTTTTAGTTATTTAAAAAATTCTCGAAAATTTCGAGAGCTGCCCATGCATCGGTTGCAGCATAAATTTGTTGTGGTTCGGTTAACACATTGGCTTCCCAGTTGGTAAGTTGCTGGCCTTTTGAAATGCGGAAACCACAGGCTATGGCACAAAGTTTTTTCAGACTGAAATTCTGAATTCCCAGATCTTTGGCATGGTCCTGCAATTCAATAAAACCTTCGGGTTTAAAATTCCTTAAACTTTGTAATCCTTTAATATCATCGCGGATAGCAACGCCTGGTTTAACCACATTTGCATCGGATAAAATACTTGCAATTTCCTTTGGCAAGCCAATTTGGTTTAACCGAAACAAAAATGCCCGTTTTCTTGTAGAAAGCTGCAATAAGGCAACTTTATTTACCACACCCTTTTTAAAAGATGGTTTTGTTTCGGTATCAAAACCTATTACCGGTTGATTCAATAATTCTTCAACAGCCAGCTTCAGTTTCTTTTTCGAATCGACCAATATTATTTCGCCCTCGAACCACTTTAATGGTAAATCTGTCAGCTCTTCTTTTGTAATACTCTCTTTAAACATTTAATCCTCCTCATCTTCGTTGGTGCCCCAGAAATTGTCAAGCCATTTTGGATTTCCTTTTCCCGGTTTAACCTCTTCATTCGTATTTTCATTTAAATCGGTGCCGCTGTATATCAGCATATGAACTGCACGTAAAACATTAACAAGTTGTTGCCCCCAAAACTCTTCGAAATGAAAAATGCACTCTGCAAGCGAATCGTTCATTACTTCTTCATTCCCAATACTGTAAGAAGTAAGAAGCTCCTTCAAATCCTGGTAAATATCCAACAGGTTTTCCGAAATACTTGCAGTTACTTTTTCATCACCAAACTGAATGCTGGGATCGAACACCTCGTAAAAACTATCGTTTTCTTTTAAAAGTTGTAACCACTTCTGGTGTAAAACATTGTAATCAAGTTCAGAAACAAATTTCTCAAGCTCGTCATCCATTACCCTCTCTGTTTTTGGTAAAACTGATGCTTTTAAATAGAGTAAGGGTAAAATCTTTTGCAGTTTACCAAGGTTTTCAGAAGGTGAAATATGATCAACATTTTCTACCGTTGCACAAAATTCGTTGGCAACCGTAACAAATTCTACCACATTCTTCGAATAAACTGTCTTATTTACTTCCGAATCATTCATTGGTTACTTTAACAAAAACTGATGCAAAAGTAAAAAAGATTTTTATAATGAAATGAGCATGCGAATTAACTTCGCACCAAAAAAATTGACGGAGATTAATAGATATTTTTATTATAACTCTGAACTCTGAACCGAAACTGCTTATTCCTCATTGTTCCATTCCAGGTGATTGTCGATTCTGTAAATTATTTTTTTGTTATCCAGAAGCCAGTTGATTACTTGCCTCATTTTTTGCTGATCGCCTTTTAACTTTAAAAGAAGGGTTTCCATTTTACAAGGTTCAGTCAATATTTTTTTTATTCGGTTGCTTATGGTTTTAAACTCGAACGAACTTATCTCAAGCTGTTCGCGCAAACGGCACACATCGCACACACCACATGGCTCAGAATCTTTTTCGCCAAAATATGACAGAAGGAGTTGGCTACGGCATGTTGTTCCACTGGTTGAGTAATGTATTACCGAGTCTATTCTTTCCGTAAAATCCTTCTTCCGTATAGTATAATTTTCTTTCGAAATTTTTAATCGTTCAACATTAATTCTCTCTTTGCTGAAATAGATAAACGGCGATTTGTTTTGAGGAACATAATCAATAACATTCGATTTTCTGAGATGTTTCAGGTAATTATACACCTGATCGCGATCGACGCCAGCACGTTTTGCCAGAAGTTCTTCATCAACAGCTACATACCCGCTAAACAACCCGGTATACGAGCGCAATACCAGCTTAATAAAATTATCGTAACCGGCATTGGCAACCTGAAATTTATACAGCTCATCGCGCGAAACCGTAAAATAAATTCTCGACGGACTGTCAACCTCTTCGGTAAACTCAAGATAACCTTCGCGTTGCAAAATTTTTAAACTGTTATAAACCATGGCCTGCTGAAATTTATAGGCTTGAGAAAAACCCTGTAAGCTAAACTCAAACACCTGTCCTTTTCCAAACCCGGTTGCCACCTGCAAAAAGTTGCAAAGGGCTTCGTAAATGCGTTTAATGTTCGAGATTTCGGGAAAGGCAACCGATATATGTTTTTTTAATTTGGTTTTATCGGCATTGTTAAATAAAAGTACAACTGCAGCCTTTTTACCGTCACGCCCTGCCCGTCCTGCTTCCTGGTAATATGCTTCAAGCGAATCGGGCGAATCGATATGAATTACAAACCGCACATCAGGTTTATCTATTCCCATTCCAAATGCATTGGTGGCAACAATTACCCTGGTTTTTCCTTCGAGCCAGTTATCCTGCCTTGTATTTCTGATAACATTACTTAATCCTGCATGGTAATAACTGGCCGAAATTCCATTCTTCTTCAATTCTTCCGAAACCTCGCGGGTGGCCTTGCGGTTACGAACATAAATAATTCCTGATCCTTTTACTTTTTTTAATGTATCTAAAAGATAACCAGTTTTATTCTCAATATTTCTTACAAGGTAATTCAGGTTTTCTCTTCGAAAAGACATTTTTAACAGATTCTTATCTGCAAATCCCAGTTTCTCCTGAATATCAACGGCAACTTTAGGGGTGGCTGTGGCAGTAAGGGCAAGAAAAGTTATATCGGGTAATAACTTTCTGATTTCCACAATATTCAGGTAACTTGGCCTGAAATCGTATCCCCATTGCGAGATACAGTGCGCCTCGTCAACAGTTACCAGGTTAATTTTCATCTGCACTAACCTTTCCAGAAATCTTTCCGAATTGAGTCTTTCAGGCGAAATGTACAGAAATTTATAATCGCCCCACACTGCGTTGTCAATCGTTAGCTTTATTTCGCGTGGCGACATGCCGCTGTGAATGGCGAGCGCTTTTATTCCCTTTTTATTTAAATTCTCTACCTGGTCTTTCATTAAAGCAATCAGTGGAGTAATTACAATGCAGATACCCGGTTTCGAAAGGGAATACACCTGGAAGGTAATCGATTTTCCACCACCGGTAGGCATCAAACCAAGGGTATCTTTTCCTTCTGCAACCGACTGAATAATTTCAAGTTGCAAAGGCCTGAATTTGTCATACCCCCAATAGCGGATTAATATTTGATTGTAATCTTCCATTAATACAAATTAAGAAATCATTTTAAGGTTTAACAATTTTTATCGTTCAAATTAGTTCTATCGCTAAATAATTCGATAGTAGTGTCCTATTTTTTTGTAGTTTTGCGCTTTAATAAAAACTTTTAAATAGTATAAAATGTCGTTTCTCGAAGATAAAATTGGATTTGAAGGATTAACCTTTGATGACGTTCTGTTAATTCCCTCGTATTCAGAGCTTTTACCACGCGAGGTTGATTTATCATCAAGGTTCACAAGATCGATAACAATAAATACACCTATTTTAACTGCCGCAATGGACACGGTTACCGAGTTTAAAATGGCTATTGCCATTGCACGCGAAGGTGGAATTGGTGTGATTCATAAAAATATGGATATTGAGGAACAAGCACACCAGGTTACTACGGTAAAAAGGGCTGAAAACGGTATGATTTACGATCCGATTACTATTACCCCTGATAAAAAAGTGAATGATGCGCTTACCCTAATGGCCAATTACAAAATTGGTGGTATCCCGGTGGTAAATGGAGGTGGTTATCTGGTAGGTATTGTAACCAACCGCGACCTGCGTTTCGAAAGAGATATGCAACGGCCTATCGACCAGGTTATGACGCAAAAAAACCTGGTAACAACTACCGAATCAACTGATTTGGAAAGAGCAGCTGACATACTTCAGAAACATAAAATTGAAAAACTGCCTGTGGTTGATAAAAATAATAAACTTATAGGCCTGGTTACTTATAAAGACATTACTAAAGCAAAAGATAAACCAATGGCCTGCAAAGATGAGAAAGGCCGTTTAAGGGTTGCTGCAGGAATTGGAATTGCAGGAGACACCATGGACCGTGTAGACGAACTGATTAAAGCACAGGTTGATGCTTTGGTTATCGATACAGCACATGGACACACAAAAGGTGTAATTGATATATTGAAAAAAATTAAATCGAAATACCCTGAAAAAGATGTTGTTGCTGGTAACATTGGAACGGCTGAAGCTGCAGTTGCACTGGTTAATGCTGGTGCAGACGCGGTAAAAGTTGGAATTGGTCCGGGATCGATTTGCACCACACGAATTATTGCCGGTGTAGGAATTCCGCAACTATCTGCCATTCATAATGTTTCAAAAGCTATTAAAGATTCGGGAGTACCGGTTATAGGCGATGGTGGCATCAGGTATTCGGGCGACATTGTAAAAGGACTTGCAGCAGGTGCCGACTCCATTATGGCCGGCGGACTGTTTGCCGGTGTTGAAGAATCGCCTGGCGAAACTATTTTGTACCAGGGAAGAAAATTTAAATCGTATCGTGGAATGGGCTCGGTTGAAGCCATGCAAAAAGGTTCGAAAGACCGGTATTTCCAAGATATGGAAGAAGATATTAAAAAACTTGTTCCGGAGGGAATTGCAGCACGAGTACCTTATAAAGGATCATTGTATGAAGTGCTTTACCAACTGGTTGGCGGTTTGCGTGCCGGAATGGGATACTGTGGTGCACAAAACATAAAAAAATTACAGAAAGCAAAATTCACAAAAATATCAAATGCCGGTGTTCAGGAAAGTCATCCACACGATGTAAGTATTACCAGGGAAGCTCCTAATTATAGTAGCCGGCAGTAGTTGATAATCAATTTTAACTAACTTCTTACAAATCTAATCTTACTGAATAGCATTAAAATATTCAATGTTATTTTTAGAAATAATTTTAAAACATATTGAAAACTTATGATTCGAATAGTTTTTTCGTTATTAATTATTTTAATTTTGGCTTCAGGGTTGAATGCCCAAAATGACAATATCCTGTTAACCATTGACGACAAAGGAGTTACAAAAGCAGAATTTGAACACATTTATAAAAAAAATAACAGTAACCTCTACGACGAGTCGGATAAAAAAACACCAAAGGAATATCTCGACTTGTTCGTCAATTTTAAGCTGAAAGTTATTGAAGCTGAGGCCTTAAAAATGGATACCAACCAGACTTTTATTAACGAACTGGCAGGGTACCGTAGCGAACTGGCAGAACCATATCTTACCGATGTAAAATTTAACGAGCAGTTGGTGGAAGAGATGTACAAGCGAATGAAAAAGGAGGTTAATGCCAGTCATATTCTTTTACGATTAGATAAAAATACTTCACCCCAAAAGGAATTAGAGGTTCTCTCTAAAATAACTTCAATAAGAAAAGAAATCCTGAGTGGAAAAGATTTTGGGCAGGCTGCAGTTGAATATTCTGAAGATCCTTCAGCAAAAAACAACAAGGGTGATTTAAATTACTTCTCTGCATTTATGATGGTTTATCCGTTCGAGAATGCTGCTTACAATACGCCGGTTGGTGAAATTTCGGAACCAGTAAGGACTTCTTTTGGGTATCACATTGTTAAAGTTCACGATATTCGCAAAAACCAGGGAGAAATTTTGGTGGCGCATATTATGAAAACATTTCCAAAGGGAATGACTCCGGAAACAAAAAAAATGCTAAAATCAGAAATCGATGCCATTTATACCCAACTCCAGAATGGTGCCGATTTTGCAGAGCTGGCAAAACAAAAATCAAACGACAAACCAACGGCCGTAAAAGGTGGCGAAATGCCATGGTTCTCGCAGGGAAGAATAATTCCTGAGTTTTCAAATCCCGCATTTGCAATTAAAAATATTGGAGATATTACTGAGCCCGTTGAAACCAAATTCGGATACCATATCATAAAAAAGATCGACCACCGTCCGGTTCCACCTTTCGAAGAGGAAAAAGCAAATATCGAAAACAAGATTAAAAAGGATCCGGCACGAAGTATTACAAGCAAAAAAGCATTCTTAAATAAACTAAAAACAGAGTACAATTTTACTGAAAACGAAGAGGGTAAAAAGTCGCTCGAAGGAAAAAGTATTAATCCGGATGAAAATTTATTTGCTGCCGACCTGTTTACAATTGACAATAAAGTGTACCGGACAACTGATTTAACTGCTTACGTTCAGAAAGAAAAAATAAAAAGCGGATTATACGTGGAAATCTATGAAAAATGGATTGATTACGAAATAACAAAACTCGAAGACTCGAAACTTGAGGATAAATACCCGGAATTCAGATTTCTGATGAACGAATACCACGACGGGATTCTGCTTTTTAATATTTCGCAGGAAAAAATCTGGAATTATGCCGCAGAAGACTCAGCAGGGCTACAAACTTTTTACGAAAAAAATAAAAACAACCATTTGTGGGAGGAGCGTTTTAAAGGAAGTATTATAAACTGTGAGAATACTGAAGTAAGGGACCAGGCAGATAATCTTTTTGCAGAAGGTTTAACAAACGAAGAAGTTCTGGAACATTTAAATTCGGATAAAGATGTTATTTCTTTCGAAACCGGTGCCTGGGAAAAAGGCAGCAATCCGGTTGTTGACTTTTACGTTTGGGAAGGACCGGAGCCGGAAAACTTCGATGGCGCAACTACATTTATCAGGGGCGATAAATTTTCTCCCGAGCCCAAAAGCCTGAGTGAAGCACGTGGCCTTTTTATTTCCGACTACCAGAATTACCTTGAAAAGGAATGGATAAAAAAGCTTCGCAAGAAATATAAAATTAAGGTGAATAAGAAACTGTTAAAAACCATTGAGGATGTATAAAACCTGTGTCAAATATTTATTGCTGTTTGGGGGCTTGCTCATATTTCAGGCATGTTCCACTTCTATTACAGAAAAAACTCTGGTTGCCGAGGTTGGTGATAAAAAACTGTATTTGTCCGATATCTCCGAAATACTCCCCGAAAATACTGGCAGGGAAGACAGCATTTTAATGACCAACGACTACATTAATAAATGGATTAAACAGGAATTGCTTATTCAAAAGGCTGATGAAAACCTAACACCTGCACAAAAAAACGTAACCAAAGAGTTGCAGGAATACCGTAACTCGTTAATTATATATAAATACAAGAATGAGTTAATAAAACAGCATATGGATACGGTGGCCACTGATGCTCAGGTTGAAGAGTATTACAACTCACACTCGTCCGATTTTCATTTAACAAGAAATATTGTTAAAGCTGTTTTTATTAAAATCCCAAACGAACTGGCCAACAAAAGTATTCTGAAGGAACTGGTAAACGATACATCAGAAGATGGCCTGCATGAATTGCGCGACTACTGCGTTCAATACGCAAAGGGTTTCGATATATTTATCGACGACTGGGTTGATTTTCAGGTATTAAGTAACAATATGCCAACAACAATCGAAAATTCTGAGCGTTTTTTAAGCAGTAATAAACTGATAGAAATGAATGATGCAAATTATTATTATCTTGTCAGCATTCACGATTTTAAATTAAAAAACGACCTGGCACCAGCCGACTACGTGGAAAACAATATAAAAAACCTGATTTTGAATCAGCGAAAGCTGGAATTTTTAAAAGAGATTGAAGAGAACGTTTATAAAGAAGGAATACGACAAAACAAGTTTAGAATATACAATAAGAAAAAAGATGAAACGAATTAATACAATAAGAATACTTGCAATCCTTATTACATTCCTGTTTGCATTTAACAATGTAAAAGCCCAGGATAAAATTATAGACCAGATTGTTGCCATTGTTGGAGGAAATATCATCCTGAAATCAGACATTGAAAGAATGAATATTGAACAACAGGCACAGGGAATTACGTCTGAAGGTGACATGAAGTGTGAAATACTGGAGCAGTTTCTTATAAACAAACTTTTGGTAGCCGAAGCCGAACAGGATACCCTGATTACGGTTACACCAAGCCAGGTGAACCAGCAAATGGATGGGCAGCTACAAATGTACATGCAGCATTTTGGTACCGAGCAGGCTGTTGAAGCCTATTTTAAAAAGCCAATTGCAACCATTAAGGCAGAGATGCAGGATGCAATCAGGGAGCAGCTTTTAAGCCAGCAAATGAAATCGAAAATTGTTGAGAATGTTACGGTAACGCCATCAGAGGTTCGTTACCATTACCGAAGCCTCGATGAAGACCAGGTACCAACAATTCCGACTCAGTACGAATATGCACAAATAACACTGCAGCCAAGAATTGAACTGGAAGAAGAAAACCGTGTAAAAGCAAAATTACGCGAAATAAAAAAACGAATTGAGAATGGATCGAGCTTTGCTGCAATGGCTGTAATTTATTCCGAAGGCCCTTCGGCAAAAGACGGAGGAGTTATCGGTTATTCAGGCCGGGCCCAACTCGATCCGGAATATGCATCTGTGGCATTTAACCTGAAAGGCGATAAAGTTTCGAATGTAGTAACAAGTGCATTTGGCTACCATATTATTCAGTTGGTTGATAAAAAGGGAGGAAAAGTAAACACACGCCATATTCTGATGAAACCCAAAATTACGGTTGAAGCTAAAGAAGAAGCACACAACAGGCTCGACAGCCTTGCAAATCTTATTCGCAAAGATGAAATAACGTTTAAACAATCGGCCATGATGTTCTCGTTCGATAAAAATACCAGAAATAATGGAGGTATTGCCATTAATCCAAATACCATGTCATCGAAATTTGCTGTTGAAGAGCTCGATCCCGATGTAAGTAAAGTGCTTACGACAATGAATCTTAATGAAATCGCCAAGCCTTTCGAAACCATCGATATGGAAAACCAGAAAATGGTATACAAAATTATTAAACTGACCAATAAAATTGAGTCACATAAAGCCAATCTCCAAAACGACTACCAGGTGCTTGCTGATATGTACCTGGCTAAAAAGAAAGAAGATGTATTGCAGGAGTGGATTGACGAACGCCAGTCGCAAACATATATCCGTATCGACAATACATATGCAAATTGCAATTTTGAGTTTGACAACTGGATTAAATAATCTATATATTTTGCCCGATGGAATTTAAAAACGATGTTGCTGCACTCGATGCTTTAAGGGATAAATTTGAAATATTAAAAAAAGAGATTACAAAAGTAATTTATGGTCAGGACGAGGTGGTTACACAGGTTCTGATATCGCTTTTTAGCCGTGGGCACGTTTTGTTAATTGGGGTTCCGGGGCTGGCAAAAACCCTTTTGGTAACTACCATTGCAAAAATTCTTGGATTAAAATACAACCGCATACAGTTTACCCCCGATTTAATGCCATCTGATATTATTGGTACCGAAATTCTGGACAACGAAAGGAATTTTAAATTTATACAGGGGCCTTTGTTTGCCAATATAATTCTGGCCGACGAAATTAACCGTACCCCTCCAAAAACCCAGTCGGCTTTGCTCGAAGCTATGCAGGAAAGGGCTATAACTGCAGCCGGGCAACATTTCGAACTCGACAGGCCATTTTTTGTTTTGGCAACTCAAAACCCAATAGAGCAAGAGGGCACCTATCCCCTTCCCGAAGCCCAGTTAGACCGTTTTATGTTTTCGGTTTGGCTCGATTACCCAAAATTTGAAGACGAAATTACCATTGTAAAAAATACAACTTCAACCATAAGTTACAAATTAAAACCTGTTATCTCGGGTAAAGAAATTATTTATTTCCAGGATTTAATCCGGAAAATACCGGTTAACGATAATGTACTAAAATATGCAGTAACCCTGGCAGCCCAAACCCGGCCCGGCAACGGACAGTCGGCCGAAGTTTCGAACCAGTACCTAAAATGGGGAGCGGGACCGAGAGCTTCGCAATACCTTGTTCTGGGCGCCAAAACTCATGCAGCCCTGCACGGTAAATATTCGCCCGACATTGAAGATGTACAGGCTGTTGCACCTTCTATTCTGAGGCATAGGGTAATTAAAAACTACAAGGCTGAAGCTGAGAATATTTCGATTAACGAGATAATCGACAAGTTACTGTAATTCAAAAGATCATTAGATTTCAAGACACGAGAAATGAGATTAACTTCTGGCATCGGTAAAAACAGATCCACAACATTCATATCCGTTTTCATTTTTCTTTTTACGATATTATCATCTCATGCTTTCGCACAGGAGAAAAAAATGGTTGAAATTTTACGGGCAGGTTCGCTGGAGCAGGACGATAAAATTGCGGCCAATGCGCAGCGGCTAATAGATAGTGTATTAATCAGGCACAAAGATATTTTAATGTGGTGCGACAGCGCTTACACCTATACCGGGACTAACAGGGTAGATGCATTTGGGCATGTACACATAAACCAGGGAGATACCCTTCACCTTTACGCCCGAAAAGTGCTTTACGATGGCGACAGGAGTTTTGCACGTGCCATTAAAAATGTCCGCCTCGAAAATAAATCGACCACACTTTACACCGATACGCTCGATTACGACATGGACATGAATATTGGGTACTACGACGATTCAGGGAAAATTGTGGACAGCACAAATACTTTAATAAGTAATACCGGACAATACTTTTTAGATGAAGACATGGTCCACTTCACAGATAGTGTGGTAGGTTTCAGCGATAATTACACTTTAACCAGCGATAATATAAAATACAATACCAAAACCGAGGTTATTTACCTGGGAGGCCCCACAACTATACGCGACAGCGCAAATACCCTTTATGCCGAAGACGGCTGGTACAACACCGCAACAGGGGAAGCCGATTTAACAAAAAAACCGGAAATTTTTAACGAAACCCAATTAATAAGGGCAAAACAGATTTATTATAACAAAGCAAACGGCGATGGGAATGCCCTGGGTTCAGTTCATATCCATGATTTCGAAAACCGAACCATTGTAAAAGGGAATACTGTTGTTTTTAACGATGTAACCGACATTGCTTCGGTAACCGATTCGGCTGTTTTTATTTCGTATAACGAAACCGACAGCCTGTTTTTACATGCCGATACTTTACGTACTGTGCCCGATACGATTGAGGAAGAAAAAATTATTAAAGCTTTTTACGGTGTCCGTTTTTTCAGAAACGATGTTCAGGGTATTTGCGATTCACTCACCTATTATACCAAAGATTCTGTTGTCCAGCTTAATTTAAATCCGGTTATCTGGTCCAATATTCATCAGATGAGTGCCAATGCAATCGAATTAATTCAGAATACGAATGCACCCGACGAGATGCACCTGACCAACAACAGTTTTATTATTTCGAAACAGGATTCGGGGCAGTTCGACCAGATTAAAGGAAAAAATATGATTGGGTATGTTGTAAACCAGGAGCTGGATAAAATAGATGTTGACGGTAACGGACAAACCCTGTACTACGCTCGCGAAGAAGAGGAAATTATTGGATTGAACCGCGCCGAGAGCAGTAATATCTTAATTAAATTCCGCGAAGGGAGAATATATAAAATCTCATTCCTTTCTTCGCCCGAAGGAGAATTAAAACCTTTGCCCGGCTTAACCGAAGACGAAAAAACATTATCCGGATTCGAATGGAAGATCAACCAGCGGCCTTTATCAAAATTCGAAATATTCCCCGACTGGAAACACTCTGTTAAAGACAGCACCAGGGTTGTAAAAAAACCGGAGCCCCGGGTAAAAATGGAGATGGAGCGGAAATAGTTGGCAGTGTTCAGTCGCAGTAGGCAGTCGTTGTCGAAATTTTCTGTTAGCGGTTACATAGCAATTATATCAAATATCGTAATTGACCTCAGCGAGGTCACATGTTTATAGAAAAACGTCAAGTGGCAAATATTCGACTCCGGCCGGAGTCGAATACATATCAATTCATATTATTTCTACAAAATGAGGCCGTATCAATAGGTTACGAGGGTATTTATTGTGTTTGATTTGAATATTCCGGGTTGCAGCTGGTTGCCCCGCCTGCCGGGTTTGCAGTTTCGCATGTGCAGGAGCCTGCCCGGCACGAAAAATTGCCCCGCCCGCAGTTGCAGGAGCCTGCCCGGGGGCTCAGATTGCCTCTCGCGCTGTTGCAGGGGCCTTCCCGACGCCTCAGGATGCCTCTCGCGCAGTTGCGGCTGGCTTCCCGTGGCGTCAGGTTGCCAGCCGCGCAATTGCAGGAGCTTATCTTTCAGTTAATTACGCTGTTTTATCTTGTGCGGTCGATTAATTCCGATATTTTTGGAAGTACTGCGCCAAGGGCTTCGTCGCCGGTCATGCGGTAATAGCCGGGCAAAATTTCGAGCAGGTCTTTATAAAAGTACTATGCCATGATAATTATAGTATGATATTTATAATTGGTTCTATATTTTGTCAAGAGATTTAACATATGGCTAAAGAACCGGCCTTTGGTAATTTTACAGATAAAGACCGGTTCTTTACTGCGACCCCGAACTACGTTTAGCCAGGCAGGCTGCAAACTGTGTCGACTGAGACTGCCTTCTTTTTCTTTAATTCTCCCCTTGGGGAGATGTCCGCAGGACAGAGGGAAGTACTGCAACTGTAAACTGCGACTGAATACTGCGACTGCCAACTCTCCTCAAATCTTACCCAAACATTAAGAAAAAACAGGATTTCCTTCATTAACTTAAAGTTTTTAAATAAAAACCAGCCTTCTGTTTTCATTTTAAAAAAATATTTTCATATTTGCACGAAATCGTAAGCAAAACGATAAAATGAGACAAAACATCAACATTTCTATTCTTAGCCTGATTCTGGGTATTCTTCTTCTGTTAAGGGGAAAATGAGAATGGTATGTTGTAAAAAATATTTTGGAAAAATAAAGCCATTCTCAGTTTAGAGGGTGGCTTTTTTAATATACCCCCTGTCTTATCTAACAACCGCACGCGTTTGTTAGAACAGGGAGTAAAAAAGCTACATTAATAAAGAATAATAATTAATAAATAATAAATTACCATGAGCGACAGACTTTACATTTTCGACACAACATTGAGGGACGGTGAACAGGTTCCGGGTTGTCAGTTGAACACAGTAGAAAAGATTGAAGTTGCCAGGACGTTGCAGGATTTGGGGGTTGACGTAATTGAAGCCGGATTCCCCATTTCGAGCCCGGGCGATTTCGAATCGGTAGTAGAAATTTCTAAAGCGGTTACCTGGCCGACAATTACGGCCCTTACCCGCGCAGTTCAAAAAGATATTGATGTTGCAGCCGAATCGCTAAAATATGCAAAAAAAGGACGTATCCACACCGGTATCGGAACATCAGATTTTCATATCTATCATAAACTAAACTCGAATCCTGATGCCATTCTCGAACGTGGTGTTGAAGCAGTTAAATACGCTAAAAAATATGTTGAGGATATTGAGTTTTACGCCGAAGACGCAGGACGAACCGACAATGAATATTTGGCTCGCGTAATTGAGGCAGTTATTAAAGCCGGTGCCACTGTTGTAAACATTCCCGATACAACCGGTTACACCCTACCCCACGAATTTGGTGCAAAAATTAAATATTTGGTCGATAACGTGCCAAACATTGATAAAGCAGTAATTTCGACACACTGCCACAACGATCTTGGAATGGCAACTGCTAATACAATGTCGGGTATTTTAAATGGTGCACGACAGGCAGAAGTTACCATTAACGGTATTGGCGAACGTGCCGGAAATACTTCGTTGGAAGAAGTGGTTATGATTTTAAAAACACATTATAAATCGCTCGGAATTGAAACCGGAATCAACACCAAAAAGATTTACGGAGCAAGCCGTTTGGTTTCTACTTTGATGAATATGCCGGTGCAGCCAAACAAAGCTGTTGTTGGTCGGAATGCATTTGCACATTCATCGGGTATTCACCAGGATGGAGTTTTAAAAAACCGTGAAAACTACGAAATCATGGATCCAACTGATGTGGGTATTAACGAATCGGCAATCTTATTGACTGCACGCAGTGGTCGCGCGGCTTTGAAACATCGTTTGGAAATTCTTGGCTTCCAATTGGAAAAAGCTCAGTTAGACGAAGTTTACGAAGAATTTCTGAAATTGGCCGATAAGAAAAAAGACATCCGTGATGACGATATTGCTTTGTTGGTTGGCGATGCAACCCGTCAGGAAAGGAGAATTAAATTGGATTACCTGCAGGTTGTTACCGGAAAAGATTTGAAACCTATGGCATCGGTTCGTTTGGATATTGCAGGTGAAAAATTCGATGCAACTACTTCGGGTAATGGTCCTGTTGACGCAGCAATTAAAGCAGTCAAGCAAATTATTCACCGGCAGGTAATCATTGAGGAGTTCCTGGTACAAGCCATAACCCGTGGTAGCGACGATATCGGGAAAGTTCACATGCAGGTTGAATACGATAATTCAATTTTCCATGGATTTGGAGCACATACCGATATTATTACAGCATCAGTTGAAGCATTTTTGGATGCAATAAATAAATTACCGGTAGCAAATTAATTAATTATGAGGACTTGTAGAGACGCACGGCCGTGCGTCTTTACCAACGAACGACAAAGAATTATGACAGCAAAAACATTATTCGATAAAATTTGGGATGCACACGTTGTAAAACAGGTCGAGGGCGGCCCAAATGTATTGTACATCGACCGACATTTTATTCACGAAGTAACCAGCCCGGTTGCCTTTCTGGGGTTGAAAAACCGTAGACTGAAAGTTTTTCGTCCTGATCAAACAACTGCAACCCCGGATCATAATGTGCCAACCATCAATCAGCACATGTCGATAAAAGACGAACTATCACGTCATCAGCTCGAAATGCTAAAAGCAAATTGTACTGAGAACGATATTACCCACCACGATTTGGGTTCTGAAGGACATGGTGTGGTTCATATTATCGGGCCTGAAATGGGGCTTACCCAACCGGGAATGACCATTGTCTGCGGCGACAGCCATACATCAACCCACGGAGCATTTGGCGCAATCGCATTTGGAATCGGCACCAGCGAGGTAGAAATGGTTTTGGCAAGCCAATGCATTATGCAGCCCAAACCGAAGAAAATGAAAATTGCGGTTAACGGCACATTAAATAAAGGTGTTACTGCCAAAGATATTGCGCTTTATATCATCTCTAAAATATCGACAAGCGGAGGTACCGGCCATTTTATCGAGTATGCGGGCTCAGCAATAACCAGCCT
>JBDLJS010000092.1:0-16202 GCA_039714235.1 Bacteroidota bacterium
GTTCCTGATTATTGTTGAAAACATATTCACATCAGCATAAATACAAATCTCCTGACCTGATAAAACTTCAATCAAAATATTCTTTTTCATAGCAGCTTCTTCGTGAAAGCTAATTAACTCCCTGATTTTAGCTGCAACATTCACTTTTTCAGGTTTATAAACAATGGCTTTTCGTTGTAAACGCGCCCATGTCAACAGATTACCCAACAAATCGTGGGCTTGTACCGACGATTTATAAATATTACTTATGTGATATTCCTGTTTCTCTGAATCCATTTTCCTGAAACCAGAGAGTAAAACTTCAGAAAAACCAATTATTATATTGAAGTGGTTTCCGAGGTCGTGCCCAATTATGGAAAAGAATTTATCCTTTGTCCGGTTCAGCTCGTTCAATTCTACGTTTTTCGCTGTAATTACCTTGTTTTGTTCCTCAATTTGTAATGTGCGCTCAGTTACTTTTTGTTCCAGAATTAATTTGTCGTGTTTCAATCTACGCTCACGTATTTTAATAAACGAAACAATCCCAAAAACGATGATAAACAAATAAGCTAAATAGGCGTAACTACTCCTCCACCATGGAGTCAGAATTACAAGGTTTATATTAATTGCATGGTTATTCCACTGCCCGTCGTTATTCGAACCCTTTACCCAAAAAGTATATTCACCGGGTGGAAGTGCAAAAAATGGTACAAATTTTCGGTTGCCAATCTCCTCCCATTCATCCGTAACACCTTCCATTTTATAAGCGTAATTGTTTTTTTGCGGATTGGTAAATTCCAGTGCGGCAAACTCGATGGTAAACGACTGTACCTTGTGTGTTAAAACAACTTTTTCCGCCAATTCAAGATTAACACTTTCCAGTACTTCGTCGGTAGTTTTTGTAAACGAAGTAAAAACCAATTCAGGTTTAAAGGGATTTCCGGCAATAGAATCGGGGTGAAAAACATTAAAACCATTCATGCCGCCAAATAACATCTCACCATTGGCACATACATAAGCTGCTCTCAGGTTAAATTCACGACTTTGCAAACCATCTTCCGAATTAAAATTTTCAATTTCATTTGTATTAATATCGAGCATACTTAGTCCGTTCCCGGTAGCAAACCACAGATTATTGTTTTTATCTTTTTTTATTTCATAAATGTAATTGCTAGGCAATCCGTGTTCCTTTCCCATATAACTAAATACAGAATCCTTCGGATTATAAATATTGATATAGGCATTTGATCCAATCCATATTTTTCCTTCATTGTCTTCGCAAAGCGAAATGATAAAATTACTGGCGAGTCCATTATTCTCTTTTGTGAAATGTTTGATTTCTTTGGTTGCCGGGTTATAAACATCCAGGCCATTTATTGTTGCAATCCAAATCATCCCCCAGGAGTCTTCCATAACACTGTAAACCAGGTTGGCGCTTAACCTGTGGTTAATATCTTCATCTGTATGAAATACTTCAACCGACGAATTTTCCATATTAACTTTATAAAGTCCGTTTGATGTACCAATCCAGTAATTGTGTTCCCTGTCCTGAATAATCTGGTAAACCCTGATATTTTCAAATGTCGGGAGGTTGGGTTTATTAAAATAATTGTTCCACAGTTGAAAACGATTATCCGGTTTATTGTAGATAAAAATTCCGTTACGCGTTCCTAACCAAATGGTGCCACCAGAGTCTTTAAAAATAACATGCACAAAATCGTTTGGAAGGTAATGATTGCCTGTATGTTGCGATGAAAAATGCTCCACTGTGTTGGTTTCATGATTTACCAGGTTAAGGCCCTGGCCCCAGTTACCCACCCAAATAATACCATCGTCGTTTTTAAACATGCCGGCAATTACATTTCCCAGAAGATTAGTTGCATCGGGCCTGTAAGTGTTCCGGTACAGTTTAAATTTCTTCTTTTTAAGGTCGGTTTTACTAACTCCCGACAAAGTGCCAACCCACAGGTTTTCCGATTTATCAATTAGCAATGACTGCACAATGTTATGTCCTATCTGGCTATTCTCGAGTGTAAAATTCCGTATGCTGTATTCGCTTTCGGAAGAAGGTGAGATTATGTACAATCCATTACCCTCGGTAGCAATTATAAGGCTCCCCTTCTTATCCTCAACAATATTTCTGATACAAACTTCAAATATAAAAGGGCTTTCGGTTTCCGAATTAAACCGTGCTTCTTCGAAATAATTTGAAACCGGATTATAAGCAAACAAACCTGAAACAGTCCCCGCCCAAACCGTGCCTGATTTATCCTGAGACAGTGCAGTCACGCTAGCTTCTGAAAAAGTTTCACCCCTACTGTTAACAAAAGAATAATAGCTAAACTGTTTTGTTTCAATATCAAACAATGCCAAACCGTTTGGATTGCCCATCCAGATGTTGCCATTTTTATCTTCCAACACCGGAATTTTCACATCTTTTACCGATGAATCGTAAGCGAACCTGGTTGTGTAATGAATAATTTCCTGTGTTCCAGGATTATAAATTGAGATTACCGGAGGTGTATTAATCAGAATATTACCGTTTTGCAGACAAATATTATCGTAACTGTAGGTCGTCAGGTGGTACTCATAATCTGCTTGGTAACGAATTTCCTTAAAAGAGTTTTCTGTTCGCAGGTATTTTTGCAATCCGCCTTTTGTGCCAATCCACAGGTTTCCCTCTTTATCTTCCGAGATAGAATAAATCCAGTTGTTTGAAATGGAACCTGAGTCGGTAGGATCATAGCGATATAATATAAAATTTTCACCGTCGAAACGGTCGAGGCCATTTTGCGTTCCCATCCAGATATACCCTCTCGAATCCTGAAAAATGCAGTTGACAACACTTTGCGAGAGGCCATCATCTATAGACCAGGTTGTAAAATTGTATTGCTGAGCGAACAGTTGGCTTAACAGAATGAGCTTGAATATCAGGATTCCGGTTAATCGTTTCATGGTTCTTCAAAATCATCTACAAAGTACTGATTTTTGTCACATCTGGCAAATTGTTGAAAACAAACAATTACAAACGAATGAAACGTTACTATTAATTCAAACTCTCCAGATAACTCAATACCAACCTCAACTCCCCGTAACTCACCTCTTTGCCAAAATGGGCTTTGGCTGTACCAAATGTTTTATCGTCTGCTTTTTCGAAATAAGCGGTTATTTTTTTGAGTTTGTTTTCGTCGATTAATTTTGTCACCTCCAGCTCGCCCAGTTTTACGTAGTGTGCCAAATGGTTCTCGATGGTATTTTGGGTAAGTGCCCTTTCTTTTGCAATTTCTTCTACCGATTTTCCTTTCTGATACATTTCCAGGCTTAATTTCTTAGTATCCACTTTTGGCTTCTTTTCTTTCTGAATTTCACGAAGTGGAATTTCCCCTTTTTCGATTTTATTTTCGTTGCAATAATGTTGAATGATTTCAATAATATCAGAACCAAACTGGGTGATTTTCCGGCTGCCTAAACCATTAATTAATTTTAGCGAAACAGAGTCGGTTGGCAGGTAATTTACCAGTTCGTATAATACTTTCTGCGAAAAGATCATAAAAGCTGGAACGCCTAACTCGTTCGATTTTTCGGTGCGGTACGAACGAAGCTGCTCGAACACTTCGGGATGTGGCACATGCTTGAAATCGGTAATTTCTCTGGCTTTTTTCTTACCCGTTGATTTGCTTTTAGCAACCAGAGTTTTGGCTCGTGAATCCATAATCCGTTTCACATCAAATCCGTCAATGCACTCTTCGTAGGCAGCCAGTTTTGTTTGGGTTTCTTCTTTTAAATCTTCGGCATATCGTTTTAGCTGGCGCTTAACGGTTTTATTGTCAATATCCAAATCAGCCTTTTTCATCCCTTCTGCCAATATTTCCTGCACTTTCTCTTTAAAATAAGCGGCTGCTTTTTTCACCCGCTCATGGAGTTTTTCGTTTTTAGTAACATCGGGTTCCTGCCTTAAATAATTGGTAATCTGGGTGTGGAACTTTGAGGCGACTTCCACAATTTCACTTTCTGTCGCATTTCTCATTTTCTCAAACTGTGCCACTGTAATCTCGGGGAAAGAACCTTTATTCTCGCTAATTAGTTTTGCGATAGAACGCAGTAAATATTCTGCCCGATAAAACCTGAAGAGCTCGGTAAGCTGTTCGCGCTGAAAAGCCAGTTTCGCATCGGTTAATTCTTTTTCTCCCGGTTGGGTTTCTTCAACATTACGGATAAACCCACTTACTGTTCCGTCGTTAATAATACTGCGGTTAACAATGGGTGTCGACAGCACCATCCCTTCCAGTGTTTTGCAACGGCTGAGGGCTACGTAAACCTGTCCGTGCGCAAAAGAAGCTTCGGCATCGATGATGGCTCTTTCGAATGTTAATCCCTGACTTTTATGAATGGTGATTGCCCAGGCCAATTTTAATGGAATCTGTGTGAAAGATCCTTCCACCTCTTCACGAATCTCCCCGCTTTCTTTATCTATTGAATATTTATAATTTTCCCAGGTTTGTGCTTCTACCTCAATTTCATCCTCTTCGCCGGGGCACAGTACATAAATAATATCGTCTTCAATACTTTGTACCTGCCCGATTTTCCCGTTAAAAAAGCGTTTTTCAGGATTAGAATCATTTTTTACGAACATAACCTGTGCGCCTACCTTAAGTTCCAATTCAAAGTCGGTAGGGTAAGAGTATTCCGGGAATTTACCTTCAACCGAAGCTGTAAAGATGCGCTTTATGCCGGAAAGTTCATGCAATTTATTGTCGTTTATCCGGTGTGCACTAATGTTGTGTGTACAAAGGGTAATGTAGCCTTCCTCGTCGCCAGGAATAAAATTGGGGATGTGGCGATTGTTCAACTCTTGCCTTGCACTTTCGTCCAGTTCATTCTCGCGTACTTTATTCAAAATAGAAATAAACTTCTCGTCTTGCTGACGAAAAACTTCGGTAAGTTCAATACTAACATATGGGAACTCCTTTAACGCTTTGCTACTGAAAAAGAAAGGTGTTTCATATTCCCGTTTCAGCAGTCCCCATTCTTCATTTTTTATCACCGGTGCAAGCTGCTGCAGATCGCCGATCATTAAAACCTGTGCACCGCCAAAGGGTTTCCTGCGATTTTTAAAACGTCGTAACGTTCGGTCGATAGCATCCAGTATATCAGCCCTAACCATACTTATTTCATCAATTACCAGTAAATCTAGGGTACGGAGGATATTAATTTTTTCCTTATTAAATCGTTTCTCTTTATTTTGTTCAAGTTCTGTGCCTACCTGCGGGGCAAATGATAATTGAAAAAAGGAGTGGATGGTAACTCCACCGGCATTAATAGCGGCTACGCCTGTAGGTGCAACCACTATCATTCGTTTAGGCGAACGTTCTTTTAAACTTTTCAGAAAAGTAGTTTTACCTGTCCCGGCTTTTCCTGTTAAAAATATATTTTGCCCGGTGTACTGTACAAAATCGTAAGCCAGCTGAAGTTGTTTGTTGGTTTGCATAATTCATGTGCTGTTTATAGAATCATTTTGCTTATTTCATCCAAATCGATATCGGGTTCAGTAATCTTAATCCTTGCCTGAGTGTAATACTCATTTCTTTTGGTTAAAGTTTCATCGATAAAATCAATTAACTCTTCTTTCGATTTTCCTTTTATCAGCGGGCGTTCGGTTTTGGAGCTCATTAACCTTTCGGCAAGAATTTTTGGATGAATATTCAAATAAATGGTAATCCCTGTTTTATTCATCAAATCGATATTCTCGAAAAAACAAGGTGCACCTCCACCTGTTGCAATAACAATATCAGTAAATTCAGAAAGTTCTTCCAGTGCTTGTCGTTCTTTTTTTCGGAATTCTGCTTCCCCCTCTTCTGCAAAAATCTGTGGAACGGTTTTATAGTTACGTTCCTCGATGTAATGATCCATGTCGATAAACTGCAAATCCAAATATTTAGCTAAACTGCGTCCCAGCGTCGACTTTCCGCATCCCATGTATCCTATCAGGTAAATTCTCATAACAAACCCCCTTTACGGCCTTCCCACGAAAGGAGAAGGAGTACAGGAATAACAATATCTGTATTTCTAAACTTTATACTCAAAACTTTAAACACTGAACTAAAATAACGACATCTGGTTTGGATCTTCTTCATCCTTGTTCGGACGATTTACCTCAAACGGAACATCTTCAAAACTATCCTTGTCGGAGGTTTTTACTTCGTCTTCCTGCACATCCGGTTCTGGCTTGTCGTCTTCGTCTTTTATATTTGGTTCTATTTCGGTAATATTTTCAACCTCGTAATTGGTCAAACGTTTACCTTTGGCTTTCCATGATTTTATTCCGATAAATTCGGCAACCTCAATAATCTCTTTATCGCGTTCCGAATTTTTACCACCAAAATGCAACTCCAGCCTTGGGTAACGAACCCAGGTTACACTACACAATTTATTATCCTGGCTTTCACCCACAAAACGAATCAGTTTTCCTTCAACCTCCTCAATTTCGAAGCGTTTTATGTAATAAAATTTCTGCTCCGCATCGTAATATACTGCCGACAATATCTTTCTTATATCAAATTTCTCGATAGCCAGAATATCCTGTCCGAAGTGATTGCTTAAATCGTAGTTATAAAGTTGGTATTCACCCTTTTTATAAAGTACCAGAATTTTATCTTCGCCCGAAAATTCTCCCAGATATTTTCCACGGCTATCGGCATTTAGCCTAAGGACATCTTCGTCGAACCAGATTTTACGGCCCCCCAGCGTTGAAACACCTTTTTCTTTCAGAGTGATTTTATGAACGTCGTATTTTGATAAGATATTCCCCATTGACTGGCGCCCCTTAATAGCCAGTTCGCCCAAATCTGCTTCAAAAACCAGTTTTTTAATGCGGGGTTTTGGTTTCAGCATAATCCTTAACACTTCTGCTTCTCCGTTTGGGTTTGCTGAGAAGTAAGAGATTCGCGACCCCCTGGTTTCTTTGGTAAGATTGTACTCTTTATCGCGGGTAACGCCGGTAACAAAAAACCGTTTCATATACGAAACACTGGTTTTACCATCTTTGTACACCACGTTGTAAATGGTTCGTTTATCGTTCTTTTTAAAGACAGCAATGTGAAGCGGATTTTTCCCTATAAATGTCTTGTCCGAAACTTTTCTAATAAAGTATGAACCATCGCGCCTGAAAACAATAATGTCGTCGATATCGGAACAGTCACAAACAAATTCCGATTTTCTGAGTGAGGTGCCCATAAATCCTTCTTTGCGGTCGACATACAACTTCTCATTTTTCACAACCACTTTTGTAGCCACAATATTTTCGAAATTGCGGATTTCGGTTCTGCGATCGCGTCCTTTCCCGTATTTGGTTTTCAGATGCTGGAACCATTTAATTGTATAGGGTATAATATTTTTAATATTATTCTCAACTTTAGCTATCTCATCTTCTATCGATTTCAAATGGTCGTTAGCCTTATCCTTATTGAATTTCAGGATTCTGGCCATTCTAATCTCCATTAATTTAAGAATATCGTCTCGCGTGATATCACGTTTTAGCTTCGGTTTCCACGGCTCCAGGCGTTTATCGATGTGTGCAACGGCCTGATCCATATTTTCCGAGTCCTCAAACTTTTTATCTTTATAAATCCGTTCTTCAATAAATATTTTTTCCAACGAAGAAAAATGCCATGCTTCTTCAAGTTCTGCCTTACGAATTTCCAACTCCAGTTTAAGCAGCTGCAGTGTAGTGTCAGCCGAACGTTTCAGAATCTCTTTCACCCCAATAAACAGAGGTTTATCGCTATCGATAATACAGGAATTGGGCGACAGCGAAATCTCACAATCGGTAAAAGCATAAAGGGCGTCAATGGTTTTATCGGATGAAACACCCGAAGACAGATGAACAAGAATCTCAACATTCTCTGCCGTATTATCATCAATTTTTTTGATTTTTATTTTACCCTTATCGTTGGCCTTAATAATCGATTCTATCAGGGTTGTGGTGGTTTTACCATAAGGTACCTCATTAATTACCAGGGTTTTATTATCGCGCTTTTCTATTTTTGCACGAACTTTTATGGAACCGCCCCGAAGCCCGTCGTTGTATTTACTGAAGTCGGCCGAGCCGCCGGTAGGAAAATCAGGAACCAGCTCAAAATCCTTCTTTTTCAGGTAGGCAATTGAAGCATCGAGCAGTTCGTTAAAATTGTGTGGAAATAACTTGGAAGCAAGGCCAACAGCAATGCCATCGACTCCCTGGGCCAGCAGCAACGGAAATTTTACCGGCAGGGTGACGGGCTCTTTTTTGCGGCCGTCGTACGACAGTTTCCACTCTGTAGTTTTGGAATTAAAAAGTACCTCGAGGGCAAATTTCGACAAACGTGCTTCGATGTATCGTGAGGCAGCAGCACCATCGCCGGTAAGAATATTCCCCCAATTTCCCTGCGTATCGATAAGCAACTCCTTTTGTCCGAGCTGAACTGTTGCATCTGCTATTGAAGCATCACCATGCGGATGATATTGCATGGTTTGCCCGATAATATTGGCCACCTTGTTGTAACGGCCATCGTCCATCTCGCGCATAGCATGCATAATGCGTCGTTGCACAGGTTTCAATCCATCGTTTATGTACGGAACCGCACGTTCCAGAATTACATACGATGCATAATCGAGAAACCAGTCGCGGTACATCCCCGACAAATAGGTTACTTCTTCTTTTACTTGTTCATCCTGAATTTCTTCCTGGTTCAAATTCTCTTCTGACATTCTTGCTTCTGAAATTATTGCGGATTCTCCATTTCGGAGAATAAAATCATTAATTACGCTACTTCGTCCTTCTCAACGTATAAATTATCTATAATAAATTCCTGCCTGTCGGGTGTATTTTTTCCCATGTAAAACTCCAGCATTTGTGCTACCGATTCGTGTTTTTTCATCATTACCGGATCCAGCCTCATTTCTTCACCGATAAAGTGCTTAAACTCATCAGGAGAAATTTCTCCCAATCCTTTAAATCTTGTAATTTCAGGTTTCCCTTTCAATTTGGTAATTGCTTTTTCCTTCTCTTCTTCTGAATAGCAATAGAAAGTTTTTTGTTTGTTACGTACTCTGAAAAGAGGAGTTTGTAAAATATACACATGTCCCTTTTTAATCAGTTCAGGAAAAAACTGTAGAAAGAAGGTAATGAGCAACAAACGAATATGCATCCCGTCGACATCGGCATCGGTAGCAATAATAACATTGTTATAACGTAAGTCTTCCAGGCTTTCCTCAATGTTTAAAGCAGCCTGAAGCAGGTTAAATTCTTCGTTTTCGTACACCACTTTTTTGGTTAACCCAAATGTATTTAGCGGCTTTCCTTTTAAGCTAAAAACGGCCTGGGTATTCACATCGCGCGATTTGGTTATTGAGCCGCTGGCAGAATCGCCCTCGGTAATAAAAATACTCGACTCTTCTTTTCGCTCGTTCTTGCTATTGAAATGAATACGACAGTCGCGAAGTTTTTTATTATGCAGACTGGCTTTTTTAGCCCTTTGCTTTGCCAGTTTTTTAATACCGGAAATAGCCTTTCTTTCGCGTTCAGACTCAACAATTCGCCTTAGCAGAACTTCAGCAGCTTCCTGGTTTTTGTGCAGATAATTATCCAGCTCCTTTTGCAAAAAATTACCTACATGTGCCCTTACTGACGGGCCGTTAGGGCCAATATCTTTCGAACCAAGTTTAGTTTTGGTTTGCGACTCAAAAACAGGCTCTTCTACTTTAATGCTAACTGCCGCCACAATAGATGCCCTAATATCAGACGGATCAAATTCCTTTTTATAATATTCCCTGATAGTTTTCACTAAAACCTCGCGAAAAGCCTGTAAGTGTGTTCCGCCTTGTGTTGTGTGCTGACCATTAACAAATGAATAATAATCCTCCCCGTACTGATTTCCATGAGTTATGGCAACCTCAATGTCTTCACCTTTTAAATGTATAATTGGATAAATTGGGTCGTGGTCCATGTTTTCTTCAAGCAAATCGCGCAGGCCATTGCGTGAATAAAACTTTTCTCCGTTTAGCTCGAGGATCAGACCGGCATTCAGGAAAGTATAATTCTTCATCATATTAACGATGTAATCGTTCATATAATGATACTTTTTAAAAACCGATTGATCGGGAATAAACGTAACCTGTGTTCCGTTTTCTTCTTCGATTCCTTTATAATCTTTTTCGTCCTTTTTTATTCCTTTGCTGAAATATACCTCTTTGGCAACTCCATCGCGAACTGCTTTAATCATAAAATCGGCTGAAAGGGCATTCACTGCTTTAATACCAACCCCGTTCAATCCGACCGACTTCTTAAAAACCTTAGAATCGTATTTAGCCCCGGTATTCATTTTACTGGCTACATCAACCAGTTTGCCAAGCGGAACACCCCTCCCGTAGTCGCGAACCGTCACCTTATTGTGGTCGATATCTACAGAGATCTTTTTACCAAATCCCATCATGAACTCATCGATAGAATTATCCATAACCTCTTTCAGCAAAACATAAATACCATCGTCGGCAGAAGTTCCATCGCCAAGTTTTCCGATGTACATTCCCGGACGCCGCCGGATATGTTCCTGCCAGTCTAATGTTTTAATCGTTCCTTCGTCGTAATTTGCTGTCATACCTATACCTCCTGAATCTATCACTCTATACCGTCGTGTCGGTTAACATATTCAATTGATATTGTTGATAACCCGTACAGTATTGCAACAAACATTAAATATGATAAAGCCTATTTTACGGTTTGCCACAAATATAATTAAATCATCAACTTTTCCTTAGTACTCCGCAAATCATTAACTAACATTATGCAGTTGAAAAAAATTGGAAAAGAACCTGATTACAAAAAGGCGAAGGAAGTAGCAGGAACAATGAAAGAAGATAGAATTCGCAGAAAGTGAGGATTAAAAACATGGTTTGACTCCTAGTCATACTCAGCAAATACCATCAAATTATTCCCATCTTTTTCATTAAGAAGGTGGCATTCATGGTTTTGGTTGCCCCGTCCGACAATTTATAATCGAATATCAGCTCATCGTTTTCAATCCCAATTTCAAAACATTTATTGAAAACCTGCTGCGGAAATTTATCTTCCATCTCACTGAGTTTCAGGTCGTGGGTGGCAATTAACGATACCGACTTTAATTCTATCAGTTTTCTCACCAATTCTCTCGACCCCTTTAATTTATCGATTGAATTGGTGCCTTTTAACATTTCATCGAGAATAACAAAAACCTTTTCGCCCGATTGTAGCCTGTCCAGCACACCTTTTAACCTTTTTAATTCGGCAAAAAAATACGATTCGTCGTTCAGAAGCGAGTCGGTAGTTCGCATGTTGGTATAAATGGCTATTGGGGTAATCTTCATTTTTTCTGCACAAACAGGTGCTCCCATACGTGCAAGAATCAGATTTACGCCCACAGTTCTGAGAAAAGTACTTTTACCAGCCATGTTTGCTCCGGTAACAATTACAACTTTCGACCAGCCATTTATTTCAAAATCGTTACAAATGCGTTTATCCGGGTTTAAAAGAGGATGCCCCAAACATTTTGCGTTGAAAGCAAATCCGCCATCATGAATTTCAGGGAAAATAAATTCTGAATGATTGTTGGCATAATTCCCCAGACTAACCAGGGCATCCATTTCGGAGATTACTTCTAACCAAACAGCCAATTTATTATGATGTTTATTGTGCCATTTCCAAAGGTTGTAAACACAGCGTATATCCCAAAGAAATATTGAATTCAGGAAGAGCCCAACCAGCATGTTCTGACGGTATTCAAACTCTTTTACCAGGCTTTTCAGTTGCATAAAAATTTTACTTGCTGAGACCGGCTTTTTTACTTTTTGCTGCAATTTCAGCAGATACTCCGAATGAAATTCCTTCTCTTCAATAAACCTCAATAGTTGCATGTATTTTGAGAGTAACTCAGATTTTCTTCCAAAAAATTTGAAATAGAGTGTGGTTCTTTTCCAGAAAAAATACATTAGCAGCCACTGGGCAAAAACCATCAGGCTCAGAAAAGCGTATGAGCCCCCCAATACCACCGGGATTATTGACAATAATGCAAACAACGGGACTATTTTTATTAACCATTTTACAAGCGCAGGCCGGTTCAAGCCCAACTCCATGCCCGACCACGATTTTATTTCCCGGCTCATTTCTTCGGTCTCTTCAAAAAGTTTCCCGTTAGCCAGAAAATGAAGCCGCCATTCCGGAATTTCAGCAAGTTCATTTATTGCTTCCTGTCTTTTTTCTATTTCTTCTTTTTGTTTTGACGGTTTAATAAACCAGCCGGCCAGCTTTTGTCTTCCGCCGATAGTTGAAGTCCGGTTTATAAACTGGAACAGTGAGCCTTTACCAAATAAATCGAGGTCGTACGAAAAAAAATGAGCAGTATCCAGAAACTCTTTCCCATCCTGAAAATGTAAAAAAGAGTGATTCAAAGCCAACATCTCATCTTCAACCAGTTTATTAAGAATAACTAATTTCTTTTTCTGCCTTTCAAGCTGAATATTCTTCTTTACCAAAAAGAAAAACAAAACAATAAACGCTAACGAGAGAAACAATGTCAACCATTGAATACCCAGGAAAACCAAGGGTAAAAAAATCGATAAAAATGAAAATAATCGATACCAGGCAAACCAATTCAATTTTTGTGTAACCAATTTTAGGCCAGTAGAGTATTTTTCAGATTTTTCGTTGTAAAAACCGGCAGGCGTACTCATTTACAAATAGTTGTAATGATGAAGAATATATGAAGTAATTAGCACGGTGGCTGAAAGCACCAGAAAAACCACCCAAACATTTGCAGATTGATTACGCAATAAAATTGTTTTCTCTATTTTTGGCGATCGTGAAAAAAAGAAATGATTTTCGACAAACATCATCATTTTATAAACCACAACTCCGATTAACCAGCCTAAAAGTGCCCCGCCAATGATGTCGAGCGGATAATGAACACCTGTATAAATTCTTGAATAAGACACCAAAACAGCCCAAAAGAAAAGCAGAAAACAGAATCCCTTGTTTTTGAAAATACGTGTGGTAAATATAAAAAGAGCAAACGTGTTGGCAGCATGCGACGAAACAAATCCGTACAATCCGCCTTTACGCAAAACATTATGCACAAGGTGCTCTATTGCAGGCTCGTGCACCGGCCTTAAACGCTGAATTGTTACTTTCATAAAAACAGAAAGTTGATCGCTGGCAACAATCAGCAAAACGATAAATAAAATGATTAACAACGATTTTATGCGATAATTCCTGATAATATAAAACAGGATGGCAGCATAAAATGGCAGCCACGTTTCTTTACGTGTTACCATCAGCATTACCGTATCCCAGAAATCAGTATAAAAACTGTTCAGGTATAAAAACAGGTTAGTATCTAACTCAAGTATTTTCTGCAACCATTCCATCTAATCATTCAATATTTCCCAGATTTTATCTTTTAGTTGTTGTATGTTTTGACCTGTAACCGACGAAAAAAACAAGTGTGGTATTCCTTCAAGTTCATTGCTTATTTCGGTCATTAGCTCTTCGTCGAGCATGTCGGCTTTGCTGATGCCTAAAAACCGTTGCTTATCCAGCAGTTCAGGGTTATATTTTTCAAGTTCGTCGAGAAGGATTCGATACTCTTTTAAATGATCTTTGCTATCAGCCGGCACCATAAAAAGCAGCATTGAATTTCTTTCGATGTGCCTCAGGAAACGGAGCCCGAGCCCTTTCCCCTGATGAGCTCCTTCTATTATTCCGGGAATATCGGCCATAACAAACGAATGCTGTTCGCGATGTCCCACAATTCCCAGGTTTGGCACCAGGGTTGTAAAATGGTACTCCGCAATTTTAGGTTTTGCAGCCGAAACCACCGACAGCAAGGTCGATTTTCCTGCGCTGGGAAAGCCTACCAACCCTACATCGGCCAGTACTTTCAATTCCAGGATTTTCCAACCTTCCACTCCTTCCTCTCCGGGTTGTGCGTAACGTGGAGTTTGGTTCGTTGACGATTTAAAATGGTCGTTTCCTAAACCACCCCTACCTCCTTTGGCAAGCACCTGGGTTTCACCATGTTTTGTAATTTCAAAAAGAAACTCACCCGATTCAGCATCCCTGGCAATAGTTCCAAGGGGCACTTCTAAAATAATGTCTTCGCCATCAGCACCGGTACTTCGTTGTTTTCCACCAGGGTCACCATGCCCCGCTTTAATATGCTTTTGGTATTTAAGGTGCAGTAGTGTCCACATTTGTTCATTACCTTCAACAATTATATGTCCTCCCCGGCCGCCATCGCCGCCATCGGGGCCACCAAAAGCTACAAACTTTTCTCTTCGTAAATGCGCTGAACCGGCTCCTCCGTTTCCAGACTTACAATTTATTTTTACATAATCAATAAAATTTGATTCAGCCATTTAATATCCTTTCTCTATTCCCTCGTTCCTGTGAAAACAGGAATCTGCTTCAATTAAAATGAGATTCCCGCCTGACTGCCGTTAGGCAGGCTTTTCGCGGGAATGACAGTTTATAATTTTTCCACAACCTCCTTCAGCCTTCCGGCAATATCATCGATGGTTCCCATACCGTTTATACCGAAGTGTTTATCCTGTGGTTTATAATACTCAATAAGTGGCAAAGTTTTTTCGTTATAAACGTTAATCCGGTTTTCAATTACCGTCTGGTTCTGATCGTCGGCCCGGCCTGAAACTTTTCCACGGCTTAACAACCTGTTTATTAATTCCATCTTCTCAACATCAAGGCTCAACATTCCTGAAATTGGCGTTTCGTTTTCGTTGAGCAATTTATCCAGTGCCTTTGCCTGATCAACTGTTCTTGGGAAACCATCGAAAATAAATCCTTTGGCATCTCCATTTGTTTCCAGTTTACTTTTTATCATTCCAATCACAACTGCATCGGGCACCAATTCTCCTTTTTCCATGTAACTCTGAGCTTCAAGCCCGAGTTGGGTTCCTGCTGCGATTTCACTTCTTAGCAAATCGCCGGTAGACAAGTGAATTAATCCAAAAGATTTAATCAGGAATTCTGCCTGTGTTCCTTTCCCTGCTCCGGGAGGGCCAAATAATACAAGATTTAGCATTTCAGTTTCTGGTTTTAATTATTAGTAATTGAATATATATCAAGCAGGTTGCGGCCATAACCATCATAATCGAGGCCATATCCTACTATAAAATCATTTGGTATTTCTATCCCCACGTAATCTAAATTCACCTCTTTTTGTAAAGCATCGGGTTTTAAAAGCAGGGTGGCTATTTTAACCTCCTTCGGTTTTAATTTAACCAGCTGTTTCTGAATATTATCGATAGTTATTCCGGTATCAACAATATCTTCCAAAACCACTACAGTGCGTCCTTCAACAATTTCGTTTACCCCAATAAGTTGTTTTACCTTTCCGGTTGTTTTATCGCCCTGGTAAGAGGCTAGTTTTACAAACGAAATCTCAGATTCAACAAAATTAATACGTTTGTAAAGTTCGGTGGCAAACATAAACGAGCCATTTAATATGCAAAGAAATAAAGGATCTTTGCCAGCCAGATCGTTATTCATTTTTTCAGCCATTTTTTCAACTACCGAACGAATTTTTTCGTAAGGAATAAATAGTTCGAACTCTTTATCGTGTATTTTTACTCGTTTCATCTTAGAATTTGATTTTTATTAATTGCCAAATTGCTGTAATTTCGCCACTGAAAAATAGAGGCACAAAATAACAAAACAATTCGATTAACTGAAACATAAAAACATAAAACATGACACCAAGAGTTAGTATTATTATGGGTAGTACATCCGATTTGGATGTGATGGCTAAAGCTGCCAAATTATTGGATGAATTTGAAATTCCTTTTGAAATGAACGCCCTTTCGGCACACCGCACTCCGGAAGAGGTTGAAACTTTTGCAAAAGGCGCCAAAGAGCGCGGAATTAAGGTAATAATTGCAGGAGCTGGCATGGCTGCTCACCTTCCTGGTGTAATTGCTGCAATGACTCCGCTTCCGGTTATTGGAGTTCCAATTAACGCAAGCCTTTCAGGATTTGATTCAATATTGGCCATTCTTCAGATGCCTCCCGGAATTCCGGTTGCAACAGTTGCTGTTAATGGTGCAATGAATGCCGCGATTTTAGCTGTTCAAATGATGGCAACCGGCGACGAAGCACTTATGCAAAAACTGGTTGAGTACAAAGAGAACCTGAAACAAAA
>JBDLJS010000093.1:0-16106 GCA_039714235.1 Bacteroidota bacterium
GGCCCAAATGTTATTCTTTTGTCGTTGGAAGGATTGCTTACATTGGCGCTTGAGCTATATCCAAAACTCAAACCTCCTTCTACTTCCAGAGGCTTGGAAATTCCATCGACATCGCATTTAATTACTGTTGACATGATGTTTAAATTTTAGAGTTAATACTATTGTTTTTTAAATAATTATTGTTGGTCGTAAGATGAATCCCATTCTGTTCCGTCATCACCTTTTTGTCCATCCATTTTAATTAAGAAGTTTTTTGCAGGGAAATAAGGTGTCATATGAATATCAAGGAAAACCCTGTCTTTTTGATTGGGGTCCTGTTCGAACCGGGTAATTTTAAAGTCTTCAATTAATTTGCCTGGTCCGGCAATGCTGTTTAAGAATTTACCTATCTGGCTTTTTAATTCCCGTTGTGTTTCATAATCGAAGTTTTCAAAAGCCCTTCTGTTCAGGAAATCCATTAATACTTTGGTTACATAATCGAAAACCCTTACCACAGAGTAGGTTTGCAGCCCAAGATTATCGCCGTTAAAAAGTGTTTTGGCCGAAAATGCCATAATTTTTCCGTACTCATTAACCATCGGCACAAGCCCAAGTTTTTCAAGTGCGGCAATTTCACTTTTTTTCAGGTCAAAGGTTACTCCGTCAACCTCATTTAATCCTCCATGCTTTTTACCAGCGGCAACCTGCGACATTAAAGTGTTATAAATTGTTCCGGCCAAAGCTCCTGACGGTGGCACAAAAAGTTCTTCGTCCTCGCCAACTTCGTCGAATTTATCTCTTCCAACCAGCCAGTTACAGGCCATCATTACATTCGAACGATACATGTCTCCACCGGTTAGATTGGCCATCTCAAACATATCCATAACATCGTCAGGATTATCGAGGTGCTCGAAGTCGGTTACCAGCATTACTTTGTTATCGTGTGCAATTTTTGCCCATTTTTCTACTACTTTATTGGAGCCCAGATATCCGGGAACAATTAAAATTCCATAGTTGTCTCTCAGGTCGAGCCTGTCGTAATTATCTACCAGTTCTGCCTGAACAGCATCGATAAATCTTGTATCGTCCAAATCTTTTAGCTGTTCGAGGTCGGCATTCATTACCGAAACATTTTTAAGCTTTGTACTTTCAGTATTCTTATAGAATAAAGCAACCGATCGGTATGATCTTTCCAGATCTTTTGTTTCCTCAATTGCTTTTGCCATGTTTGTTTTGAAAGTTTTATCGGCAACCTCTATGTTTTGCTCACTTGCCCCAACCATATCCGAAATACTTTCTGATGAGCTTAAAACTGCTGCCCATAATTGCAAGGTCTTTTTAAGGTTATCCCTGTCGTCTTTGTATGCCGACTCGGAGAGATATATCCTTTTTCTTGCTTTTCTTTCCGGGTTCATGTTTTCTACGCCTGGGAATGCCATTTCAAGTAGGTCGAAGCCACCGCTTCCGGCAAGTTTGTCCAGTCCGGTTTTTAATTGTTCTGCCGGATTTTCAACGCTTTTAACATTTTCAATTACTTTCTCTTTATATTGAGTTAAATCCTGTGCTCTTTCTTGTTCAGCCATAATTTTTTTATTTAAAAGTTAATTCCGGATAAATTATTTACCTTCTTCCAGTTCTTTAATTAAAGCATACATCACTCCGAGAAGATCGACTTTTGTATCAGGATTTTCAAGTGTTTTCCTTAGCAGCTTGTTGCTTTTAAGCTGTTTTACGATTTTCTGATATTGCTCTTTCTCAATAGTAAGATCTTTCAGAAACTCGCTTTGTGCAGTAATTCCTTTTACTCCAAAGTCAGACAGGCCTTTAAAAGAAAGTGTTTCCTGTTTTGAGGAACCTTCATTGTCTTCAAAATCAACATTAACTTCGGGTTTGTACTGTTCAAAAACGTCGTCAACAGTCTGTAAACCTCCAACAACCTCTGGTTTAATCGGGGCATCTCCGGTAAGTTTTTCGCAAAGCAATGTCCGGTTTTGCGGTATGTCCGCAAATGCTTCACTGGCATCACCTTTAACTTCCGTGCCGCCTATTCCATACTCTTGCATAATAAATTATTTTAAGTTAGTAATCGTAATAATTTCGCTTATTGTTATAGAAATCAACTTTGTTCCCACAGCAATTCTTCATTTTCGTCAATTTTCAGGTTTATAACCGATCCTCTGCCAATCTCTCCTGAAATAATTTTTCTGGACAGAGGTCTGCGTAACTGGTTGCGTATTACGCCAACAATAGGGCGTGCTCCGTATTTTTGATTATAGCCCGAAAGTGCAAGCTTCTCTTTTGCATCATCATCAATCTCGAGCTTAATATCCTTATCGTCAAGGGCTTTGAAAAGGCTTTTAAGATGAATGTCAAATATTTTAACCACGTTTTTTTCATTTATCGGGGCAAACGGAACAATTTCGGTAAGCCTTGCCAAAAATTCGGGCCGGAAATTGTTGCTCATTATATCCATTAAAGTATTTGAAGGTGGAATCTCGTCTTTGTTAAATGAATCAACAATATAATCGCTGCCAATATTTGATGTAAACAAAATTATGGCATTGGAGAAATCACCTTCTTTTCCAAGCCTGTCATGTAATTTCCCCTCATCAAGAATTTGCAAAAATATGTCGAAAACCGAAGTATGTGCCTTTTCAATTTCGTCGAAAAGCACTACCGAATAAGGTTTTTGCCTGATTTTATTTACCAGCAAACCTCCTTCTTCGTATCCTACGTACCCGGGAGGGGCACCATAGAGTAAAGCTGCCGAGTGCTCTTCTTTAAATTCCGACATATCGAAGCGTATCAGAAACGATTCATCCTGAAACAAAAATTCTGACAATGATTTCGCAAGTTCGGTTTTACCTGTTCCGGTAGGGCCTAAGAAAAAGAATGATCCAATTGGCTGTCCTTTTTTATTCAATCCGGAACGTGATTCCAAAATGGCTTCGGCTATACTTTTTAATGCATGGTCCTGCCCAATCACCCTTTTTTTCAGATGGTCTTCAATATTCATTAACCGTTCACGTTCTTTCGATTGGATTTTACCCATTGGAATACCTGTCCTTCCTGATACTATTGCACCTACATCTGATTTGGTTATCGATTCTATTTTTTCTTTCGAAGCGGTTTCCAGGTTTTCCAATATCTTTTGACAGTAATCAAATACTTCGGTTCCATTTTTAAACTGTGGAGTATGATCTTCTTCCTCCAGTTTTGAAAACAGAATAGGCGAGACCTGATTCTTCAGATCGGATAAAAACCATTCCAGTTCTGTTGTTTTATCTTCTTTATTTTCAGCAAATTTCCCCAATTCTGTTTTTAACAATTCTATTTTCTGAGGAGAAATATCAGCCATTAACCTGACTCCAGACATGGTATGGTCTATCAGGTCGATAGCAGAATCAGGCAACGAGCGTTCTTTCAGGAATCGTTTTGATAACCTGATTGCCTCGGGGACAACGTCTTCTTCCAGTTTCAGGTTATGGTGATCTTCGTATTTAGATATTATCTCTCCCAGCATCCGGTTTGCCTTTTGTTCATCAGGTTCTTCTATTTTTACCAACTCAAACTGACGGTTAAATGCTTCATCTGACTCAATAAATTTGGTATAATTGTCTATTGAAGTAGTTCCGATAATTGTAAGATTTCCTCTCGAAAGTTCCGGTTTTATAAGATTTGCTGCCCCTGCTGTACCCCCCTGTTTGTCAAGCAACATATGAATTTCGTCGATAAAAAGTATTGCTTTTTCAAATTGTTGTATCTCTGAAATTATATTTTTTAACCTGTCTTCCACTTCGCCTTTATACGAGGCTCCAGCAATTAACGCACCGTAATCCAGTTCAAAAATTATCGCGTCCTGTAATCCGGCAGGGACTTTTTTGTCAATTACATTTTGTGTAAAACCATTAACAAGAGCAGTTTTACCAACACCTGCATCACCAATAATAAGTACATTCGATTTATGTCTGCGTCCTAAAATTTCTGCTATCTCCCTTGTTTCATTATCCCTTGCAACCACAGGATCGAGTTTCCCCTGAATGACCTGTTCATTTTTATCGATGCAATACTTAAGCAGTGCATTATGGGTTGGTTTTTGCTCTTTTACCGATTTTTTTTCTTCTGAGGTTCCAACAACACTTTGCAGTTCGCTTTTTTCCAGAAGAAAATCAATAATCTGGGTTTGAGTAAGCGTAAAAGTTTTTAGCTGTTCGTAATTAAATCCAACCCCGGGTGTACTCAGGGCAGCCAGTACCGAAACTGCATCAGTATCGTCTTTCGATAGTTTTAACCTTATATTTTCAGCCTCGCGAAATACCGCTTTTACATCTTTGTCGCCCGATGGATTCTCCGGCACATTGCCTGCTTTTGGGCTTGTCTCAATACGCATTTCAGCCCATTCTTCAAGATAATAAATATCCTGATCAAGTGCCATAAGCAAGTCAGTTAATCCTACATCTTTATGTAATAATGCTTTTAACAAATGGGCTGGTGAAAACTCGGCGTTTGAGAACTCTTTTGCCAGCGATTGTGCAATATTAATTGCTCTTTTCAGGTCGTCGGTGAAATTCATAGGAAGAATTTAAATTGTACAACAACAAAGATATTGGTGCATCCGCGCTAATAAATATAATAAATTTTATTCTCTAATGCAACTAATTTTTAAGCAGATAGAGCAAATGGGCGTAAGAAAATTAAGGAAGATAATCAGGCCGGATAGGCGAAAATAGCTCCAGTACAACCGAATCTTCCAGAACATTCACCTCGTGTTCAACATTCTCAGGAATACTCCAGCTGTCACCCGGTTCGGAAATGTGCCATTCAGTGTCAATCCTGAAATTCATTTTTCCCGATACCAGGTACCCGGTTTGTTCGTACGGATGGTGATGCGAGGGGAGGGAATAACCTTTTTTAAGTTTAAACTCGCATAAAATGGTTTTTTCTTCGAAGGCCAGCGGGCGCATGTAAACTCCTTCGATTAACGGGCGAAACTCGCGGGTATTGTTTTTGGTAAACATAAATTCAGACTTTTATATGCAAGATAATGAAGCAAATTTACATCTTCAATTAAACCTTTAAAAAGAATTGGAGTCAGTTATCTGTAATATAGAGTCGAACTATTTTAATATGAGGAAACAAATTGTAATAATTACAAATTAATGTTCTTTGTATTAAAATTTTACCGATTTTTGCACCCCGTTTTTAACGAGTGTTCAATTCAACATTCTTAGGAACGTTTTTGTTGTTTATAAAAAGATTAGAAAATAGAAAACCATGAGTTGGAGAAAAATTACATTTATAGTTGTAGCCCTTATCGTTTTACTGGGAGGTTCGGCTGCGCTTTCGCAATTGTTTGTTTCAATGAAACCTGAGCCACCACGCAGGCCTCAAATGGAGATGAAGCGATTTGTTAAGGCTGAAACGGTTAAATATTCAGAAATTACTTCGTCGCTTTCGCGCGAAGGAAGAGCCGTTTCGGGCAGTGAAGTTACATTGGTTTCCGAAGCCTCGGGAAAAATTGAAAAAGGGGCAGTTGCATTACGCAAAGGCACATCGTTTAAAAAAGGGCAATTACTTGCCGAAATTTATAAAGATGAAATTGAACTGGCACTGAAAGCCCGCAAAAGCAGGTTTCTAACCACAATGACATCGTTGTTGCCGGATATTAAAGTAGATTTTCCTGAACAGTTGGAAACATATACTTTGTTTTTCAATTCAATAGATATTGACGAATTGTTACCTGAATTACCCGAGGTAAAAGATGAAAAATTAAGGATATTTCTGGCAAGCCGCAATGTATTAAGCGAGTATTACGGTATCAGGCAGGATGAAAAACGGTTAAGCCGTCATTCGTTATACGCACCGTTTAACGGAACTTTTACACAAGTTAATTTCGAAGTTGGGGGTTATGTAAATATGGGCGGACAAATTGCAAAAATGATTCGCACCGACCATGTGGAGATTGAAGTGCCTGTGCCAAATGATAACAGCAAATGGATTAAAGTAGGCGATAAAGTTCAGGTTTATTCAAACGGCCAATCGAATGTTAAACCAGGTGTAGTTGTTCGTAAAGCCGATTTTATTTCGCCTTCCACCCAGTCGAGAAGCATTTTTGTAAAAGTGAAAAGCTCTGCCGATGATGAGTTGTTAACCGGTGAGTACAAAGTGGTTGAATTTCCGGGACAAAAAATTAATGCGGCCATGGAAATTTCGCGCAGCGCAGTATTTAATTCCAACGAAGTTTTTACCGTGGTTGACGGACGATTAAAAAAATGCGAAATCAATATAATTAAGGTAAACGAAAACACACTTATTTTCAACGGTCTGCCCGAGGGAAAGAAAATTGTGGTTGAACCGCTGATTAATGTTAAAGAGAATAGCCCTGTTGGAATAGTTGGCGAAGAGCAACCTAATACAGAACGTCAGGGTAAAGGCGGTAAAAGTCAGCAACAAGAAGAAGGCAATCCACAATCAAAAGATAAGGCAAGGTCATGAAGAAATTAGTTGAAGTTTTTGTCAGGTTTCCTTTTTATGCCAACCTGATTATCGTTTTTTTGCTAATTGTTGGCGGACTTAGCATGTACTCCATGAAAAAGTCTTTCTTTCCGGAAAGGCCTTCACGGATGTTATTTGTAACGGTATTTTATCCAGGGGCATCGCCGGTTGAGATGGAGGAGGGAGTAACTTCCAGAATTGAAGAGGCAGTTAGGGCAATCCCCGGTATTTACGAAATAAATTCCACCTCGTCAGAAAACAGCTCGCGGGTAAACATCGAAATTATTCCGGGTTACGATATCGATGAAGCATTAATAGAGGTAAAAAATGCTGTTGATGGTATATCATCGTTTCCAACAGCAGCCGAACGACCTATTGTATATAAAAGAAGGACAACTTCGCCGGCTGCCAATTTAGCGGTAACCGGTGATGTGGATTTGCTTACATTAAAAAAGTACGCCCAGCAAATCGAAGAAGATTTTTTAGCATCAGGAAAAATCAGCCAGGTATCGCTCTCTGGTTATCCTCCATTGGAAATTTCTATTGAAGCAAACGAAGAGGATCTGTTGCGTTATGGAATTACTTTTAACGAATTGCAAAGCGCCATTTCGCAAAATAACCGCGATGTTTCGGGTGGTCAGTTGCGCTCTATGGAAGAGGAGATGTTAATCAGGCTTCGCTCACGTAGTGCCGACCCCAACAAAATAAGCGATATAGTTTTAAGGGCAAACACCGATGGAAGTGTAATAAGGGTAAGAGACATCGCCCTTGTTAAAAAGAAATTCTCCGAAACTCCGAACAAATCACTTGAAAAAGGTCAGCTGGTTGTTGGGATTAATGTAATGAAACTAATTACCGAAGACCTTGAGGAGATAGACCAGTATATAAGGGAATATATTAAAGATTTTAATAGAAAGAATCCGGGCGTTGAACTTAAAGTGCAATTTGCGTATCTCGATATTTTAAAACAGCGGCTCGAATTACTGTACAAAAATGGAGGGCAGGGATTAATTCTGGTAGTTTTGGCATTAGGTATAATGCTGAGTACGCGGCTGGCGCTATGGGTAACCTGGGGAATCCCTGCATCGTTTTTAGCTATGTTTATTGTTGCCAATCTGATGGGTGTTACAATAAACCTGATGTCGCTTTTCGGGATGATCCTGGTAATTGGTATCCTGGTTGATGACGGTATTGTAATTGGCGAAAATATTTTTCAGCATTTCGAACGGGGGAAAGGCCCCATGCGGGCAGCAGTTGACGGAACAGTGGAAGTTATCCCGGCAGTAATTACATCGGTTTTTACAACTATTCTTGCTTTCTCTCCACTTATTTTTATTACAGGCCGAATGGAGATGATGCATGAAATGGCTGTGATTGTAATACTTAGTTTGCTGTTTTCTCTTTTCGAAGCATTTTTTGTGCTTCCTGCGCATTTGGGAAACAAACATGTTTTAAACAGAAAAGTATTAAAAGCAAAAGATAAAGGTTTCAGAAAATATACCGAACGTTTTTTTACCTGGTTGCGCGATTATGCATACGACCGTGTTTTAAAACTTGTATTAGAATGGCGTTATATTGTAATTGCAGTACCGGTTGCAATGATGTTAATAACAGGCGGATTGATAGGCGGGCAATTTATTAAAACCACTTTCTTCCCCCGGATGGAATTCGACTCATTCGGTATTAACATTGCTTTTACTCCCGGTTCGGGCGAAAAACAAACTATGGAGTACCTCGAACGGTTCGATAGTATTGTTTGGGAAGTGAACAAAGAAATGATGGAAGAGTATAACGATACCCTGCCCATTATTGAAACCAGTATTGTTCAACTTGGCTCGGCTTTTAGCGGGAATGAGAGAGGTGCCCATGCCGGCAGCATAAATGTTATGCCACGAAGTTCAGAGCAGACTGGTATCAGTTCTTATGAGATAATTAAAAATATTCGTAAGAAAACCGGAATGGTCCCGGAGGCTGAAAAATTTACGATAGGTGCTTCAAGTCATCGTTTTGGCAAACCGGTTTCTGTTGGCCTTCTGTCGAGGAATGTTGAGCAGTTAGAGGGATCACGCGATTATCTTTATAAACGCCTTAACGATTTGCCGCAGTTAAAAGATGTTGTAAATACAAATGCACTGGGGAAACAGGAGATTCTTCTGAAACTTAAGCCGAAAGCTTACATGCTCGGATTCACCGAAACTTCAATTGCCAACGTGGTTCGGCAGGCATTTTATGGCGGACAGGCACAACGGTTGCAGGAAGGACGCGATGAATTACGGGTTTGGGTACGGTACCCTGCTGAAGGCCGTGAAAGGTTAGGGCAACTCGAAAATATGAAAATTCAAACTCAGCAAGGTGTTTATCCTTTAACTGAATTAGTAGATTACGAAATGAAACGCGGGCCTGTTAATATTCAACGTTTTAACAGTAGACGCGAAATGCGTGTTGAAGCCGATTTGGCCGATCCCGATGCTTCGGTTACCGAGATACTTGAACAGATTAAAGCCGAGATAATTCCTGAACTGGAAATGTTATATCCTGGAGTTGGAGTTGAGTTTATGGGGCAACAGAAAGAGAGTCAGCGTAATATGGCCGATTTAATGTTTCTTTTCCCAATGGCATTTTTAGGAATTATTTTTATCCTGATGATCAATTTTAAATCTTTTGAGCAACCTGTTTTAATATTGATTATGATTCCTATCTCTATTTTGGGTGCGATTTGGGGACATGGAATTCATGGCAAAACACTTTCAATTCTTAGTTTGTTTGGAGTTATTGCCCTTACCGGTGTAATTGTAAACGATGCGGTAGTATTTCTTGCAAAATATAACCGGTTAATTGCAAAAGGCACAAAAGTAAAAGATGCAATTGTTGAATCCGGAAAATCGAGGTTACGTCCTATTATCCTTACCACATTAACTACTTCGCTTGGTCTGTACCCGTTGATTCTTGAAAAGAGTTTCCAGGCACAGTTTCTTATCCCGATGGCTATTTCGCTGGTTTACGGGGTTGCCTTCGGAACCATGTTTATACTTCTGTTTTTCCCGGCACTAATAATGGTGCTTAATGATATAAGAAGAGGATTACGCCAGCTGTGGCACGGTAAAAAAATTGAGCCGGAGCATGTGGAGGTTGCATGGCTGCATGCACAACGTAAATTCCAGGATGAAATAAAAGCTGAAAAACTCGCCGAAAGGGAGAAATTAAAATCCAAAAACAAATGATGAAGACAATAACGATATTTCTATTTATAATTATTTCTGGTTTTGCGACCAGTGCACAAAATACGCTTTCGCTTACCGATGCCATTTCGAAGGCACTGGAAAATAATTACGATATAATTATTGCAAAAGGGAACCAACAAATTGCCGAAACCTCGAACAACTGGGGCACAGCAGGTCGTTATCCTTATATTAACCTGTCGCTGGGCGATAACAATTCATATACCATTCAGGAAGGAAATAACATGACTTCTAACCGGTTTACAGCTGGTGCTTCGGTAAACTGGACACTTTTCGATGGATTTTCGGTTCGAATCAGCAAAACACGGCTGGAAGAGTTAGAGAACCTTTCGAGGAATAATACGGCAATTATGGTCGAGGGTACCATTCAGTCGGTTATTCTGGCGTATTACGATGTATTGTTACAGAAAGAAAAACAAGCAACGCTGAAAGAGATTTTGAGCCTTTCGGAAGACCGTTACAAAAAGGCCGAAGACAGAAAAGAGTACGGTGCCGCAGTTACCTATGATGTTTTGCAGGCACAAAATGCTTATTTGTCTGACCGGGCAGGGTTCCTTTTACAAGAGGTGAAATACAAAAACTCGAAGCGTAACCTCTCGTACCTGATGGCTGAAAAAGAGGTGGTTGAGTACGAGCTGACTCAGAATTTTGAAGCTATTCCGGTAGATTATACCATTGCCGGACTGGAGGCTCAAATGGTGGAGAACAACAAAAGTCTGCAAAATCAGTACGTGAACCAACAACTTTTAGAGAATGCCATTGCCGCAGCAAAAAGTAATTACTCGCCCGCCCTGAATTTTAACAGCGGAGTTACCGGAACTGGTAACCGCAATAATATGACCGACATGGATGCCAGCTGGGCAAATTCGGCTAACTTTTACGGAAACTTTACCCTTAGCTGGAACCTCTTTAGTGGCGGAAACCGTAAACGTGCGGTGCAAATTGCCGAAATAGACCAGGAGATCGGCACGGTAGAGCTGGACGAGATGCATCACGACCTGAATAACCGGCTGGCCAACCTGTACGAGTTTTACCTGGTACAAAAAGAGCTACTTGCCGTTGCACGCGAAAACCTGGAAGCAGCAAAACTGAACCTGCAGATTTCGCAGGAAAAATTCGAAGCCGGGGCAATCAACTCATTTAACTTTCGCGATGTGCAAAGCATTTACCTGAGAGCGGCACAGGGAGAGCTTGAGGCTGTTTATTCCTTTATAGATGCACACACTTCACTACTACGTCTGGCAGGTGTTATTGTGCAGGAGTATGAGTAGGGGAGAAAGAGTAGAGTCATTAGTCACTGGTCATCAGCCATTAGGAACGCCCCAAAAGATTTAATTGAAATACGAACGTTTCTCCTCCTTTAGAAGAAGGAGTATCCTGACTGTAAACGTCAGGGGAAGGTGGTGGAATTCATATATTCACAGACCAAATAAACAATATTCAATAATTAATAATACCATTTTATGTGTTAATTTGCTCATAAGAAAAATGAAGGATTTTTGTTTTAGGCGAAATAGAAAAGTTAGCAATTTACCATCCAGGATGGTGTCAATCTCATCAAAATTTACCTAAACATTAAAGAAAACCGGACATTCTTTTGTGTTTGATTTATATATTCCGGGTTGCAACTGGTTACCCGGCCTGCCGGGTTTGCAGTTTCGCATGTGCAGGGAGCTGCCCGGCACAGAAGATTGCCCCGTCCGCTGTTGCAGGAGCCTGCCTGACGTGTCAGGTTGCCTCTCGCGCTGTTGCAGGGCTTGCCCGGCGCGTCAGGTTGCCAGCCGCGCTGTTGCAAGAGATTATCTTTCAGTCGATTGTGTGAAATTAAGGGTTTCAGAAATTCTTACAAAGAGAATCTGAGAACAGAGGACGGAAAACAGTAAGCGGTATTCAGTAATTCACTCCATCCCCAAATATCTACAATTCGGCAACCTTCTTTTTCAAAGCAGAGGTTTTCGTTGGAAATTTGAATTGTCAAACGAAAACTCAAAGTCATGAAACGAGCCAACAACGAAAACAATCAGGAAAAACAAACAGCTATTTGGCGAGTTCTGCCGAATACCGCTAAAATCCTCAGTTTTAATGAGGCAAAAACAACAAAAACAATTTTCACAATCATCTTACTGATAATCACCTCTCTCGTTTTTGGCCAAACAACCATAAGCGGGAGGGTGGTTTCTGCAAAAGGTGAGCCGCTTCCGGGGGTAAATATTTTTATTGAAGGAACTTACGATGGTGCCAGTTCTGACACGGAAGGAAATTTCAGTTTTAAAGCATCGGAAACAGGAGTAAAAAACCTGATGGCCTCGTTTGTTGGGTATAAAACCTGGCAAAAAGAGATAGATCTGGCAACAAATATTAATGTTCAAATAGAATTGCACGAGAGTGTAAATACCATTGATGCAGTAATTATAACAGCCGGTAGTTTTACTGCCGACGACGAATCGCGGGCATCGGTAATGAAACCGCTGGATATTTATACCACACCCAGTGCCAACGGCGATGTAATGGCTGCCATACGTACCATGCCCGGCACACAGGCTGCCACCGACGATGGCCGGCTTCTTGTGCGGGGGGGCGACTCGTACGAAACTCAAACCTACATTGACGGATTGGTAGCTGCCAAACCTTATTACTCGAAAACTCCCGATGTCGCTACACGTGGCAGGTTCGCTCCTTCACTTTTCAGCGGGGTACAGTTCAATACAGGTGGTTATTCGGCTGAATACGGGCAGGCCCTTTCATCGGTTTTGATACTCAACTCCAACGGTTTGGCAGAAAATGATGTTACGGGCCTGTCACTGATGAGTATTGGAGGGGAAGTGAATCATACTAGCCGCTGGGACAGGTCGTCGATGACACTTTCGGGAGGTTACATGAACTTAGCCCCGTACGATAAGCTTTTTAACAGTACTGTCGACTGGACGAAGCCGGTTGAGGCTGTAAACGGATCAGCTATTTATCGCTACAAAACAAAATCGAATGGCATGTTTAAAGGATATGTAACTACCGATTGGGGCAACTTATCGTATAATGTACCGGCCGGCAGCCAAAATGAAATGATGCAAATCTCAAACCGGGGGACAACGGTTTATTCCAACCTGTCGTACCGCGATTGTTTCACCGAAAAATCATGCTACCGCATTGGCGTTTCATCCACCTTTCAGGATAACCTGATTGGCCTCGATACCGATGATGTAGTAACAAAAGAGCTGAATATTGAAACACGGTTTGCTGTAATCCACGATGTAACGGAAGGTGTTAAAATTACCTGGGGGGCCAATGAAACTTACAATAAATACAATCAGGATTATATTGAGTTTCAGGGAGAAACATATTCTGCAAATTTTAACGACCACCTCATCGGGGCCTTTACGGAAACAGAAATTAAATTCACAAAAAACCTGGCAATACGTCCCGGAATCCGGACGGAATATTCAACTGTAATTAATAAATGGAACCTTGCTCCGCGTTTTGCTGTTGCGTTAAAAACAGGTAAAGAATCGCAGCTTTCGGGAGCCTGGGGATTGTATCACCAAACTCCACAGGCCGATTATCTGAAAATAAATACAGAACTGGATTACGAAAAGGCAATACATTATATTCTGAGTTACCAGTTTGGTAATGTTTCAGAACGGCTTTTCAGGGCTGAAACGTATTACAAAACCTACGATAACCTTATTACTTACCGACCGGGAGAAACAGAATTGCTAGATAATCTGCAAAACAACGGTAGTGGCTATGCCGGTGGAGTTGACATTTTTTGGCGCGACCGGAAAAGTATTAAAGGATTTGACTATTGGGTAACCTATTCTTACATAAATACCAAACGGAAGTATAAAGATTATCCTGAGAAAGTAACCCCCTGGTTTATTTCCGACCATACCTTTTCGGTTGTTGGGAAATATTGGTTCAGCAAAATAAATACCCTGGCGGGAATGTCGTTTACAGCAGCAAGTGGTCGTCCGTATAACAATCCCAACTCATCAGTATTTAACGGAGAGCGGACAAAAGTATATTCCGATTTAAGCCTGAACCTGAGTCATGTTTTTTACATCGGCAGCCAGTATTCGGTTTTGTATTGCTCGGTAAACAATGTTCTGGGCAACGACAATGTATTGAGCTACCGTCCTTCGGGAATTGCAGATGCCCAGGGGAATTATGCTCTTATCCCGGTAAAACGCGATTTAAAACGGATGGTGTTTGTAGGGCTGTTTCTTAACTTTTAGGCTGCGTCATTCCGAACTCGTTTCGGAATCTCATGAACAGAACGAAAAACACAGTTTGGCAATTATACAATTCATCCTTTAATTTCAACAGTTCGGTAACAAACAATTTCAAACAAAATATTTACGAAGCAAATTTGAATCAGAATTAAATATTAAAAACATAAAAAGTCATGAAAACAATTATTACAATTTTACTCACAGCAATTGCAACCACAGTTTTTTCTTCGAACTACGAAGAGGTGATGAAAACCAACATCGACAAAATGTACAAATCAACCAGTTCGGTTGAGTTACAGATTTTGGCTAACCAGTTTGAACGAATAGCAAATGCAGAAAAAGACAAATGGCTGCCTGGTTATTATGCTGCTTACTGTTTTACCAGTTCGATTTTTTTCGATGAAATGGAAACAGATGACAAACACAAACAACTGGATAAGGCACAGGCAATTATCGAAAACCTTCTTAAAAAGCACAATGAAGAATCGGAAATTTACGCGCTGCAGGCTTTGGTTTACCAGTTACGGATAACTGACATGAGCAAAGGATATAAATATTCTACTTTGTCAGCTAAAGCAATTGACGAAGCAGAAAGACTGAATTCTGACAATCCCAGGGTATATTATTTAAGAGGTAGCAATACTTTTCATACGCCAAAAATGTTTGGTGGCGGGCCTGCCAAAGCTAAACCTCACCTGGAGAAAGCTTTGGAAATGTTTGAAACACAAAAACCGGAATGTGAGCTTGCTCCAACATGGGGAAAAGAGCACAACAATCAACTGTTGAACCAGTGTAATGTGGAAGAAAAAGAATAGGATTACTTCTATTTTATTAAAATTCTCTATCTTGAAAATTATTGAAAAATTGTTCGTGTGTCAGTCTTTAGAAAAAAAATATTAGTCAACTGGATTTACGCAGCAGTAATTTCAATCTTAATTGGAATTGTAGCCAACTTATTAATGGGTGGTTCACTTAACAGGCCTATCGGGGCTTACCTGTGGAATGCCGGCTATGCTCTTTCGCTCGGGATGCCTCTTTTTGCAAACGGTTATGTTTTTAGCTGGTTCGAAAAAAGATATATCGACTGGATTAAGTATCCTGTAAAGAGTGTTTTTGTCGCTTTATCGTTGCATTTTGTGTACACAAGTTTTGTAATTTTTACAGTCAACTGGTTTTGGTTAATTCTTATACTCGACAGACCATTTGAGAATTTTTGGAGCGAACACCGGGCAACAATTATATCGGAATATATCATTTTTGTGATTGTGGCCTCAATTATTTATGCCATCTCATTTTTTAAGGCATGGCGGGTACAGGTTCAGGAAACCGAACATGTAAAAAACGAAGCTCTCTCGTTAAAATACAAAGTTTTACAGGATCAGATAAATCCGCATTTTCTGTTTAACAGTTTGAATGTATTGGGGAGTTTAATAGACATTGATATACAAAAAGCCAAAAAGTTTAACCACGAACTTTCGCTGTTTTACAGGAGCCTGCTTCAATTTAAAGATCAGGATATTGTTTCGCTGAAGGAGGAAATTGACTTTGTAGAGAAGTATATTTACCTTCAGCAAATAAGGTTTGGCGAGGCTTTGCAGGTCGATATTATTGCCAACGAAAAAGTGGACGGGAAAGTAATTCCTTTGTCGCTGCAGGCTTTGGTTGAGAATGCGATAAAACACAACGAAATTTCGAAGGAAAACCCGTTAAAGATTGTGGTTGCAATTTCCGATAACTATGAATTGATAGTTGAAAATAATCTTCAGCCAAAAGTGTTGCTGGAAGAAACCAGCAAAACAGGGTTGAAAAACCTTGCAGGACGCTATGAATTCCTTACCGGGAAAGAGATGGTAATTACAAAAAATAATAACTATTTCAGGGTGAGTTTGCCGCTGATAAAGTTGAAGGATTAGGGATAAATTTATAATACCTCCCGTTTCGGCCTCGTTCGTAAAACGGAGCTTGCGGCCTCAAAGAAGACCCGGCGAAAGCAGGGGGTACAAATTAATTTTACTGTTTAATCAAATGAGAATACTAATTGTTGAAGACGAACCACTGGCGGCGGCCCAACTGGCTGCACATATTTCGGCGTTGCGGCCCGATGCACAGATTGTGTCGGTTTGCGATACCGTGAAGTCAACGGTGGAGTGGCTGCAAAACAACGATG
>JBDLJS010000094.1:0-15808 GCA_039714235.1 Bacteroidota bacterium
GTTAAAAGAAACAGGCTACCAGGTTGGAACAGGGGTAATGGTTGGTTTACCATTTCAGACTTACGAAGACCTTGCCAACGATTTGTTGTTTTTCAAAGAAATTGATATCGACATGTGTGGCATGGGGCCATACATCGAGCATGAAGACACACCGCTTTATGAATATCGTAATCTGTTACTGACCAAACAGGAAAGGTTTGACTTAACACTGAACATGATTGCTGTTCTCCGTTTGCTAATGCCCGATATAAACATTGCAGCTGCCACGGCTTTACAGGCTATCGACCCGGCAGGGCGCGAAAAAGCACTGGCTGTTGGTGCAAATATAATTATGCCAAACCTTACCCCTTGCGAATACCGTGAAGAGTACCAGCTTTATGAAAATAAACCCTGCCTGGATGAAGATGCCGAGCTGTGTCGGAATTGTTTGGAAGCAAGAATTGAACTGGCTGGCTGTGAAATAGGTTTTGGTGAGTGGGGCGATTCGAAACACTTTTTTCGTCGGAAAGGTTCTGCTCTATGAGCTGAGGTTGGCGGCATTTATTCACCAGCTGAGCCAAAGTCAGCAGGTGAAGTGTTGAACAGGTAAGGATGGCATCCTTTTTTATATTTGGTTCTGCTTTTTTTTGTAGTTATCTATCGCCACATAATAATTCGGATCCTCAACAACATTCACATCACAAATTTTTTCAGCCTTTTTAATCAGTTTGATACTGTCTTTGCTTAAATGGCGGAGATGAATTGTTTTACCTGCTTTTTGGTAACGTTCAGCCAGTTTATTTACTGCTTCAATGGCTGATTGGTCCATTATACGCGATTCTTTAAAGTCAACAATTACCTCTTCCGGGTCATTTTGTATATCGAATTTTGATTGGAACAACGCTGTTGAACCAAAGAATAGCGGGCCATAAATCTCGTAGTGTTTTATTCCGTGCTCATCAACTTTTTTACGGGCGCGGATACGGATTGCATTTTCCCAGGCAAAAACCAGGGCAGAAACAATTACCCCTGCCAAGACTGCAATGGCCAAATCAAAAATTACGGTTAACCCGGTAACGAGGATAATTACAATTAAATCGGATACCGGAATTTTATTTATGATTCTAAATGTACTCCAGGCAAATGTTCCTATAACTACCATAAACATTACACCAACCAATGCAGCAATTGGTATCATCTCAATATAGGTTGAGGCAAAAAGAATAAATGCCAGAAGCGAAAGTGCGGCAACAATCCCGGACAACCTTCCGCGGCCACCCGATTTTATGTTGATAATACTTTGCCCAATCATGGCACATCCGCCCATTCCACCAAAAAAGCCATTTACAATATTGGCTGTCCCCTGTGCAATACATTCGCGGTTTCCGCTACCACGGGTTTCGGTAAGCTCGTCAACCAGGCTCAGTGTCATCAGCGACTCAATCAATCCAACTGCCGCCAAAATCAATGAAAATGGAAAAATAAGTTTTAACGTTTCAAGGTTAAACGGAATAACTGGCACATTAAAATTTGGCAATCCGGCTTTAATTCCCTCGCCGCCACCTGACTGTATAAAACTTTTTACCGTTTCCGTTTCGATATTCCCAAAAATTACAATTCCGGCTACTACTAAAATTCCAATTAACGCTGCCGGTATTGCTTTGCTTATTTTGGGCAGGATTATCATAATTGCCATTGTTAAAGCAACCAGCCCAAGCATGATAAAGAGCGGAGTGCCGCTTAACCATTCGCCACCTGATTTAAACATGTTTAACTGCGACAGGAAAATTACGATGGCAAGTCCGTTTACAAATCCCATCATTACAGAATGAGGAACCAGGCGAATAAACTTTCCGAGTTTAAAAACACCAAATAGAAATTGAATAATACCAGCAAGTACAAGCGCAGCAAAAAGATACTGAAGCCCCATCATTTCTCCGGCTTGTCCCATTTCGTTCCCTTTCTGAATTAGGCTGACCATTACAACTGCCATTGCCCCGGTTGCTCCTGAAATCATTCCCGGACGGCCTCCAATTATTGATGTTACTAGCCCCATCATAAATGCACCGTAAAGCCCGACTATGGGCGAAATGCCTGCAACAAACGCGAATGCCACTGCTTCGGGCACTAACGCTAAGGCAACGGTTAAACCTGAGAGGATATCATCTTTTATTGTCCCCTGTTTCTTATCAATAAACGAAAATTGAAATTTCATGCTATAACTTTTAATGTGGATGCAGTAGTGTCTGCAAAATGAGCGCGCGAAAGTAATGCTATTTCTTGAAAATATGTTGTAAAACATGTTTTCAAAGGGAGAGTTAATGAAGTGTTAATCTGAATGCAGGGGAGGATTTATTATTAACAGTAGAGATGCACGGCCGTGCATCTCTACAACTTGTAATTATTTTACCTCCGAAATTTTTACAGCCCAGGCCAAATCGCAAGGCAGGTTTTTACGGATACTTGACGGAATATAAATTTTTACTCCTTCATCGGTATTTTTCCATTTGAGGTTGCTTTTTGTGCCAAGCATATTTAGTTTGGCACCTTTGGCAGCGTAAATACCTTTTACCGTAAACGATTCAGAAAGGCCTTGGCCATCTTCTTCTTCAAGATAAATGGCATAAACGGCTTTAGTGTCTTTTTGCTGGCTCAGACAGATATTTTCGGTTTTAAATGGTTCAATGGCGCGTGTCGAGTAAATTGCTTCACCGTTTACATCAATCCATTTTCCCATTGCATCAAGTAATTTATAAGCATCTTCGGGCCAGGTTCCGTCGGGTGCAGGGCCGATATTGTAAAGCAAATTACCACCTTTGGCAACAATGTCAACCAGCATATGAATGGCCTGTTTTGGAGTCATATATTGCGGATTTGGCACCCAGCCCCAGCCACCACCTGCAATAATGCACGATTCCCAGGGGTAGGGAAGTTGCGCGTCAGGCACGCGGTTTTCGGGTGTCAGGTAATTTTGATTTGGCCCTGGAACGGCACGGTCTACCACGATTAATCCGGGTTGTTTCTCGCGGGCTTTGGATGCAATTTCATCCATGCGGATGTCCTGGCTTACTACCCGGTTTTTTATAAAACCTGTGTTTGTTCTGCCGTGACGACTTTTATAATATTCTTTTAATGTTTCGTCCGATTGCTTTGCTACCCAGCCCCCGTCGAGCCAGAGGATATCGATTTTGCCATAATCGGTCATCAGTTCCATTATCTGGTTGTGGGTAAACTGAACATATTCTTCCCATTTCTCAGGATACAATTCAGGATCGTAATTTACATTCCTGTCGAACGGCGGGAATTTTGGATCCCAGTAGTTTTCGTGGTTCCAGTCCGGTTTCGAGAAGTATGCTCCTGCCCATAAATCTTGGGTACGGAAAGCATCGAAAATTTCTTTGGCAATATTTGCCTTTGGATTTATGTTAAACGGGCATTCAGGACTGGTAACCTTGTAGTCGGTGTATTTTGAGTCGAACATACAAAAACCATCGTGGTGTTTTGTGGTGAAAACCACGTATTTCATTCCGGCATTGGCTGCTGCCTTTGCCCATTTTTCAGGTTCGAAATTTATCGGGTTGAACGACAACTTAAGGTTTTCGTACTCTTTTTTGTACGCGAAATAGTCGTCGGGATTACTTCCTTTTTTTCTGGCGCACCAACCTTCGTCTTCCGGGCAAATCGACCACGACTCAACAATGCCCCACTGGCTGTAAGTCCCCCAGTGCATGAGCAGCCCGAATTTCAGGTCCTGCCAGTCTTCAAGTTTATCGAGTAATTTCTGGTCTTCCGGCCATACATAACCGGTTACTTCGTGTTCGTACTGTGCACCCGCAATCAGCACAAACAGGATAGGAATAATTGAAATAAGTTTCTTCATTTTATTGATTTTTAGATATTTGATTCTGGATTTTTTATATAAGATTTTAAAGTTTTTGAAAACAAGAAAATTTTGTTTGAAATATACATTTGAAAACTTCTACTTATTATTGCGGTTGCTCACCGAGACTACCTACTATTTTTCTTCCATGTAATTCTTCTGCCCCGGTTTTTTCTTTTATTTCATCAATATTAGAATCAAGCACTTTGCCGGCAACAAGAATGATAATTTTATCTCCCGCTGTTTTAATCATCTCCTGAATTACTTTTTGTCCTTCTAATGCAGTTGATTTTCCTCCGGAAGTAAGAATGCGTTTAATGTTTTCGATTTGCAACAATTGCTTAACACCTTCAACCGGATTCTCCAACTCATCAATTGCTTTGTGAAAAGTAACCGGAAGTGGTTTCGCGTATTCAGCTAAAAGACTGGTATATTCAATATCAATTTTGTTGTCCTCGGTAAGCAACCCGAAAACCACCCCGTCAGCACCGGCTTGTTTGGCCAGATCGATGTCTTTTTTTATTTGCTCCACTTCAGCCGGCGTGTGTACAAAATTTCCTGCCCTTGGGCGGGCCATTGCCATTACCGGAATTTTCAGTTGCGTGCAGGCTTTTTTCATTAATTCGAAAGATGGCGTTAATCCGTCGTTGGCAAGGTCGGAACAAAGCTCAATGCGCGTGGCCCCTCTTCGTTCTGCCAGTTTTGCTTCTTCAAACGATTCTACACAGGCTTCTTTTATCATTTGTTATAAATTAGTTAAGCTAATGTGTTTACAAAAATGTAAAAACTTTATGTTTTTAAAAAATTTTAAAAAGTATTTTGGTTATTTGTTAACGATTATGTTTCAAAATTTAAACAGGCTCTAAGCACAGTTTTAATTTTTTTAGCTTTGTAACCAGTTGAGTTTTATGAAAAAAGAAGAGTTAAAATACAATTTAGTAACCATATTAGGTCCGACAGCAACTGGAAAAACAGGGCTGGCAGCGCATCTGGCAGCCCGGATAAATGGTGAAGTTATTTCGGCCGATTCTCGCCAGGTGTACCGGGGAATGGACCTTGGTACCGGCAAAGATTACGAAGACTATTTTGTTAATGGTGTTGAAATACCATCCCATTTGGTTGATATTGAAGATGCCGGAATACACTACAACGTTTACCGTTTTCAAACCGATTTTATAAAGGTTTTTAATGAAATCCAGTCGCACGATAAATTCCCGGTTTTGTGCGGGGGAAGTGGTTTGTATCTGGAGGCTGTTTTAAAGAATTACAGGCTAATTGAGGTTCCACCAAATAACGCGTTACGAAAAGAGCTGGAAGGAAAAACTTTGGAGGAACTTATCGAAATTCTGAAAAGCTTAAAACCAAAGCTTCACAACGATACCGATGTGGAAACCGACCGAAGGGCAGTTCGTGCTATCGAAATTGAGAAATATTATGCCGAACATCCACAGTTTGAGTCGGAAATGCCCGACGTTAAAAGCCTTAATATTGGAATTGACTTCGACCGCGAGATGCGCAGACAGAGGATTACAACGCGGCTGAAACAGCGTTTGGAAGAAGGTATGCTTGATGAGGTGCAGCGTTTGCTCGATTCAGGTTTAACACCGGAGCAGCTAATTTATTATGGACTTGAATATAAATTTCTGACACTTCATTTAATTGGCGAGCTTAGCTACAACGAGATGTTCTCGAAACTTGAAATTGCTATACACCAGTTTGCGAAACGACAAATGACCTGGTTTAGGGGTATGGAAAAGCGGGGCACAAAAATTCATTGGATTAACGGACATTTGTCAATGGAGGAGAAGTTGGAGGAGATTGTTTCCTTGCTTCATTTATAAGATTGATGAAACTTTACGTCTTTCGTCTTTTTACTTTTTATTAACTTTGATACAGAGAATTAAAATCGATTATCATGGTCGTATCAAACTGCGAAAACTGCAAGCTAAGAGCAAAATACGATAATAAACCTAAGTCGATCCTTGGTCGGTTTTGGAAATGGCATATTGGTTGGTGCCCTGGCTGGAAATCGTATTTGGAATCGTTGGATGAAGAAAGACGACAAGAAATAAGACTTCAGTACAACCTGAAATAGAATTTAAAATCTAAATCGTATGCAAAAGAAACACCTTTTTTTTATTGTATTATTTTCTATTCTGCTAATTCAATGTCAGAATGTGTATAAAAAAGATTCACCCAAATTTCTGGTTCCGTTTGTCAAAAATCTGGAGGTAAATCCTTGTCTGGAACCTTCAGATGAAAAGATTTTTGAATGTCCGGTAAGTCAAGCGGTTGTAAAGTGGGAAGAAAAAGATGTTTTTAATCCTGCATGTGTAGTAAAAAACGATACGCTATTTTTGCTTTATCGTGCGGAAGATTCAATTGGTAAATTCAATGGTACTTCCAGAATTGGATTAGCCTATAGCCTGGATGGTTACCATTTTACAAAAGAACCGCAACCTGTTTTGTTCCCCGATAATGATGAATTTGAAAAATTTGAATGGGAAGGAGGCTGTGAAGATCCCCGTTTGGTTGAAGACGAAAACGGAACCTATTATTTAACTTATACGGCATACGACGGAGACAAAGCACGTCTTTTTGTTGCAACATCAAAAAATTTAAGGCACTGGACAAAATATGGTTCGGTATTTAAAAAAGCGGGAGATAAATATGTTGATATGTGGTCGAAATCAGGGGCAATTGTTAGCAAACATGAAAATGGCCGTATGATTGCAACCAAAATAAATGGTAAATATTGGATGTATTGGGGGGAATCGAATATTTACATGGCGACTTCTGATAATTTAATTGACTGGATCCCGGTTTTGGAAACAGATCCCGCTAAGATGCAACCAGATACCATGAGGAATTATACAACATCTTTTAAAATATTGTTTTCTACCCGCAAAGGGAAATTCGATAGTGAATTAGTAGAACCGGGTCCACCTGCAATAATTACAGAACAGGGTATCCTTTTTATATATAACAGTAAAAACAGCCCGGAATATGGCGATAAAAATTTGGCCCCGGGCACTTACGCAGCAGGCCAGATTATTCTTGATAAAAAAGATCCAACCCAGGTGCTTTACAGAGCGGATGACTGGTTTTTAACACCCGATCAACAATTTGAAATAACCGGACAGGTAAATAATGTTTGCTTTGTAGAAGGATTGGTTTATTATAAAAATAAATGGTTGTTATATTATGGCACGGCCGATTCGAAGATTGCTGTGGCTGAATCGATTACAATTCTTGATTAAAGTTGTAAAACCAGCCTTACATAAATTTTAGAGAGAAATGGCTATTTTCTAAATTGCCACACAAGCCTTGCCCTAATCAAATCAGCCCCGTCGCTTTCGCGTACTACACTGGATAGGTGATTTTTAGTATCGATAATTTGTTTTTTAACCGCCAGTTTGTCGCTCGGGATTCCCTCTTTTACAAAGTTTACCTCAAATTCAGTCAGCTCATTTTTTTCATGAAAATCAAAATTATAACTATCGATAATCCGCTCGAGGTAGCGGCCGGTATTAAAATGCTGGTTAATATCTATTTCATTAAAAAGTACAGCGGTAAAAGTTAATTCTTTATTCGAATTTGGCGAGTTTACTTTTCCCGCATTTTCATCTATTGCCCGCTCGTTATGCATCGGTATTGAGTCGAGGTCAAGGCGAATAATACGTTTGGTATCCAAATTCAAAACCAGCCAGCTTGTAGTGGCTTTTATAATGCTATCGCCATTTTCATCAATAAAATGAATATCGCGAAGTGCCAGCAGACCATCAATGCCAACGGGCCAGGTTTCTATAGTAAATTTTTCTCCCCACTCCGGACGGCGTTTAATTTTTACCAGCAAACGCGAAAGTACCCAAAACTGTTTGTCTTCTTTTAGGCTATCGAAACCAAAACCCAATTTTTCAGCATGCTCCCAGGCAATGTCCTGTATTTGCCAAAAAAGAAACGAGGTTGATAATTTCCCGAAGCGGTTAATAAAATATGAATTCGTAGATAGTTCTTTTTTATATTTCATTTTAAAAAGTTGGAAGCACGAAGCACGAAGTCGGAAGTTTGATTGATACTAACTTTATGTCTTTCGTTCAACATATTAATAGTTTTTATTAGAAAATATTTTTGAAAAAGCAAGAATACTTCTGACTTCGAACTTTCTCATAAACTTTCGTGCAAATTTATTATTCAGTTTTGAAAATCAAATGCAAATGCTCAATTTTGCGGCAAATATTTAAGTTTTATGGGAAAGATAATTATTAAAACACCGGAACAGATTGAAGGCATCAGGCAAAGTAGCAGGCTGGCGGCACAAACATTGGACTTTGCTGAACAGTTTGTTAAAGAAGGTGTTACGACCGAATTTATCGACGATAAAATTGAAGAGTTTATCCGTTCCCATGGAGCTATTCCAGCGCCGAAAGGTTACAATGGTTTTCCCAAAGCCAGTTGTATTTCGCCAAATAATGTGGTATGCCACGGAATTCCGTCAAAGCAGACAGTTTTAAAACCCGGCGATATTTTAAACATTGATATTACAACCATCTTAAATGGTTATTATGGCGACACTTCGCGCATGTTTACCGTTGGTGACGTTTCGCCTGACGCTGACCGTCTTATCGCAGTAACCGAGCATTGTCTTGACCTGGGAATTGAGCAGGTAAAACCCGAAAACCGTTTTGGAAATATTGGTTTTGTTATCAGTCGTTATGCAAAAGCTAAAGGATTCAGCGTTGTTTATGAGTTTTGTGGTCATGGAGTAGGATTGGAATTTCACGAGGAGCCTCAGGTTGACCATACATCACGAAGAAACTCAGGACCAGAAATGAAACAGGGAATGATTTTTACCATTGAACCGATGATTAATCAGGGAAAACCAAAATCGAACATCGATAAAAACGATGGATGGACAGCACGGACAATCGACAATAAGCTGTCGGCGCAGTTCGAGCATACTATTTTGGTTACATCAACAGGTTGCGAAGTACTTACTGATATTCATAACGTATACCCGATAACATAAAAAAACCGCTGACAGTCAATTGACTGACAACGGCTTATTTATTTCTGGTTTTCAATTAATCAGATTTTCCAAACTTTTTTGTCGGTCATCCAGCTTTCGAGTTCAAGACCTTCTTCGTTTTCTTCAGTAATTTCAACTGACTTTACTCCGAATTTGTCTTCGTTTAACATCCATTCTTCAACTTCCAGGGCTTCTTCTGCTTCAACTTCCAGGTAAGATGCATAAACATCGAACAGTCTGTCGCTTGTCATCCACTCTTCCATTTCTAATTCGCTTTCAACCTCAGTTTCAACAAATAATGTTAAAAAGAAATTGTTTTCATTTACCATCCAGTCTTCAAGTTCTAACGCTTCTTCAGTTTCTACGGCCAGCATTTCTGCGTATGCACTTGCTTCGGTTGTAGAATTGGCATCAGCCGATGCCGGGCTTGCTTCAGTTTTTACTGTCATGGCCATGGCAATTTGGCTAAAGCTGTTGTTTTCCAATACTGTTTTCCAAAAATTCTGTGCATTTACAGTTATGCTTATTAAAACTAAACTGATTAGTACTGCCAGTGATTTTGTGATTGCTTTCTGAACATTGTTTCTTGTTTTCATGACTTTTCCTCCTGCTTCTGTTTTTGTTTTTTTGCTTTACTTGACTTTTTGTTGTTTTCGTTTTCTGTTTCGTTATTAAGACGCTTCCGTTTCTGTTTCGTTACACTTTTTATAGAACTTTCTTTAAAAATGTACTTTCTTTTGCAATGTTGTTTGTTATGCAAATATATAAATAAAAACTAATACCATGCAATGCATAGTAGTATAAAAATATTATTATTATTTAGATTGGTTTTGTAAATGGCTGACAATTAGGCTTGTGTGTAGAATTATGCTTATTGAAAATTCGAACCAATGGGGTTTGTGTTCGAAAAAATAAGTAGTAAAAAAGAATTAAGCAGAAGTACGAGACAAAAAAGATCTGTGAATTATTTTCACAGATCTTTTAGTTATTCAACATTTTAAAGGTTAAGCAGCCAGCTTTTTACCTTTTGTCATCGCGTCGAACAGAATGTCGAACATAGTAGAAAAAAGTTTTTCCTCGGTTTCTTCATTTATGAGCGGGATATTAACTTTTTCATTTACAAAAGGAACTATATTGCCTTTTAACAACTCAATATTTACCCCTTCCTTCGGATCAAAACCCTGGGCTGTATCTTCCAGGAAATCGTAAAATTCATCAGGAAGTTCATCTTCAATAATGTCTAAGACTTTGTTAATTGCTTTTTTTATAATAGCAAGTTCAGCTTTCTCCCCTAAAAGAGGAAGGTTCAATTTTACATTGATTTTTTTAGCCAGAAATTCGATTTGTACATTTGATAACATGATAATTTGATTTAATGATTTAACGATATCCAAGTTACGAAACCATTTGGTAAAATTCAAGTTGAAAAGGAGATTTTGTAATAATTGCAAACTTCATCTGTATTGAAAATTCTATCTTTGTTGTAAACTGTATTAGCTATGTCGTTAGTTATTGAAGAAAAAGACCTTGAAAAGTTTATTATGGTTGGCGACCGTGTGCTGGTGAAACCAAAGAATCCGACAGGAAAAACAAAGTCGGGTTTGTATTTACCGCCTACGGTTCAGGAAAATGAAAAAGTGCAGAGTGGTTATATCGTAAAGGTTGGGCCCGGCTATCCGATACCTGCGGTGAGCGAGGAAGATGAAATATGGAAAGATAAAAAGGAGGATGTTAAATATGTACCGCTTCAGACTCATATTGGCGACCTTGCTGTGTATTTAAATAAGAGCGGGTACGAAATAGAATTTAACAACGAGAAGTATATTATTTTGCCTCATTCGGCCATTTTAATGATAATCAGGGATGAAAATTTGTTTGATTAATTAGTTCACCTTTTATTTGTCAATATTTTTTTTGCAGAATTATATCCCAGTTCAAACAGTTCATCGGCATGCTTCCTCAGAAAAACATCGTAATTATCAATTCCTTTAGGCTCGATGTAAAAAGTTGAATTTTTCCTGATTTCGTCAATATTTACATTAACACTCATGTAAACAGTACGTGCGGCAATCTGCACCAGGTTTTTCATTTTTGCTTTTGGGTTAATCGGGCTGATATTTGAAACAATCAGGGTTTCACATTCATTTCTTATTGGTTCCACCGGAATATTATCCATCAGGCCGCCGTCAACGTACGAATATCTGCCTAGTGGCACAGGCGAGAAAAGTACAGGTATAGATGAGGAAGCCAGAACAGTTTCTGCTAACGGTCCGGTATTTTTGTATTCAACTGTTCCTTTATTCAGGTTTGCAACACAAATAGTTAATGGAATTTCCAGCTCTTCGATATTTTTTACTTCAATTTCATTCTGAATAATCTCTTTTATTCCGTCGAGTTTTAACAATCCATCTACCGGGATGTGCATTTTTGTGTATCTGAAAAACCAGCCTTTTTTGAAGGTTTCAAGAATTTCTATGGGTGACTTCCCTGCTGCGATAAAAGCCCCTACAATTGCTCCGGCGCTAACGCCTGAAATGACATCAGGCTTAATATTAAGGTCGTACAAGGCTGCAATAACCCCCAGGTGGGCAAATCCACGTGTGCCACCTCCGCTTAAAACAAGTCCTGTTTTGTATTTTTTCACCAGTTGAATGACTATTTCACAAAGTTAATAATTACAATCCTTGATTTTATAAAGAATAGGGGAGATAAATTTACACATTTTTAAAGACGTTCAATCCAGCGAGAACCAGCTCTCCATTAATTCTCTGTCTCCTTTTTCTTCCTTGTGCCAGTACACATTGGTACGGTTATCGTACGAATAGTCCTTTCGGTAACTGTCTATGTTTCCAACAATATCTTTTAATGCTGAAATCATTAAATCAACCTCGTCGTCTTTCATTGTGGGGTGCAACGACCACCTAACCCAGCCAGGCTTTTCCGACAGGTCGCCATGATTGATTTTATCTGTAATTTCTTTCGACTGTTCGTAAGAAACTTCCAGCAGAAAATGTCCGTATGTTCCGGCGCAGGCACAACCTCCCCGGGTTTGAATACCATATTTATCGTTCAGGATTCGCACAGCAAGGTTGTAGTGTATATCCTCAATATAAAATGAAATTACTCCCAAACGATCGCGAACATTGTCGGCAAGAATTTTTAGCCCTTCAACATCATCCAGTCCTTTAAAAGCTTTCTGAAGTAGTTCCTCCTCACGTTTTCTAATATTATCAACTCCCATCTGGTTTTTCAGGTCGATACAAAGCGCTGTTTTAATCGATTGCAGAAAACCTGGTGTTCCTCCATCTTCCCGCGCTTCAATGTCGTCAACATACTTGTATTTTCCCCAGCGGTTTGTCCAGTCAACAGTTCCTCCGCCCGGGTTATCAGGTACTTCGCTTTTATACATCGAAGCATCGAAAATAAGTACTCCGGAAGCTCCCGGGCCACCAAGGAATTTATGAGGTGAGAACATTACAGCATCCAGTTTTTCCATCGGATCGGCAGGGTGCATATCAATCGGATCATATGGCGCCGAAGCCGCAAAGTCGATAAAACAAACGCCGCCGTGTTCGTGCATTATCCGCGCCAGTTGTTTGTAAGGAGTCCGAACTCCGGTTACATTCGAGCAGGCTGAAAAGGAGCCAATTTTAAATGGCCGGTCTTTATATTCCTCCAGGGCTTTCTGAAGATTCTCCGGATCGACAAGCAATCCATCACCCGGTTCAATTACAACCACATCGGCATTGGTTTCGTACCACGAGGTTTGGTTCGAGTGATGTTCCATATGTGTAATAAAAACCACCGGGCGGTCGCGTTCAACTATACAGCTTTTTCCGGCCACTTTCCCACAATATTTCAGGCCAAGTATACGCTGAAATTTATTTATTACTGCTGTCATTCCAAATCCGGCAGTAATAATTGCATCATTCGGACCGGCATTTACATGTTCTTTTATTATCTGATGCGATTTATGGTAAGCATGAGTCATGCGGATACCTGTTTCACTCGTTTCGGTGTGAGTATTCCCTACAAACGGGCCTAATTCATCTGTAATTTTTTCTTCAATTGGCTTGTAAAGCCGCCCACTGGCAATCCAATCGCCGTATATAATTGGCTGTTTACCGTATGGCGATTCAAATTCTTTATCAATACCAACAATGTTATTCCTGAATTTCTCAAAATATTTTTCCAGATTACTCATAAATCCATCCTCATTTTATGGGTGCAAAATAAACAGTTTTTAATGAAAGATTAATTGGGGATAAATCATTTTTCGCGACAGTTTAGACACTTTAACATTTTTACCGGTGACATTTCGTCAGAAAAATCGAATGGCACGCAGTTTGATTTTATGGCGAACGAAATATTAAAAGTAGAATTAAAAACAATATAAAAATGCAAACAGGAAAAATTGGAGTAACCAGCGAGAATCTTTTTCCAATTATTAAAAAGTTTCTCTATTCTGACCACGACATTTTTTTGCGTGAAATAGTTTCGAACGCCGTTGATGCTACTCAAAAGCTGAGAACACTGGCTTCGAAAGGCGAATATAAAGGCGATGTTACCAATGCCAAAGTTGAGGTTAAGCTCGATACCGATGCAAGAACCATAACCGTTTCGGATAACGGTATTGGGATGACTGCCGAAGAAATTGATAAATACATTAATCAGATTGCATTTTCGGGCGCCAACGAGTTCCTCGAAAAATACAAGGATGATGCAAATGCCATTATTGGCCATTTCGGACTTGGATTTTACAGCTCGTTTATGGTATCTGATAAAGTGGAAGTTATTACCAAATCGCACAAAGAAGGTTCGCTGGCAGTAAAATGGAGCTGTAACGGAAGCCCTGAATTTACCATCGATGAGGTTGAAAAAGAGGGTGTGGGTACCGATATTGTTATGCACATCAGCGAAGAGGAAAAAGGTTTTCTGGAAGATGCAAAAGTTTCTGAGATTCTTAATAAATATTGTAAATTTCTTCCTGTTCAGGTAATTTACGGAAAGAAAAAAGATTGGAAAGACGGACAACAGGTTGAAACTGATGAGGACAACCAGGTAAACGATGTGGCACCGGCATGGACAAAAGCACCTGCCGACCTGAAGGATGAAGATTACCAGAATTTTTATCGTCAGTTATATCCAATGGGCGAAGAGCCGCTGTTTAACATTCACCTGAATGTGGACTACCCGTTTAACCTGACAGGGATTCTTTATTTCCCGAAAATCAAAAATAATTTCGAGGTTCAGAAAAACAAAATTCAGCTATACAGCAACCAGGTATTTGTTACCGACTCGGTTGAAGGGATTGTACCTGAATTTTTGACACTGTTGCATGGCGTGCTCGATTCGCCAGATATTCCGTTAAACGTTTCGCGTTCGTACCTGCAAAGCGACTCTAACGTAAAGAAAATTAGCAGCCATATCAATAAAAAGGTGGCTGACAGGTTGAATCAGATTTTTAAAGATAACCGCGAAGACTTTGAAAGTAAATGGGATGACCTGAAGATTTTTATTGAGTACGGAATGCTGACAGAAGAGAAGTTTTACGACCGTGCCATGAACTTTTTCATGCTGAAAAATACCGAAGGGAAATACTTCACCTGGGAAGAGTATGAAAAGCTGATTAAAGAAAACCAGACAGACAAGGAAAATAATACCATTTACCTGTACACCACAAATGTTGAAGAACAATATACTTTTATTGAGGAAGCCAAAAATAAAGGGTACGACGTTCTGGTAATGGAAGATGTTATGGCGCCTCACCTTATCAACAAATTCGAGCAGAAATATACCGACAAAAGATTTGTACGTGTCGATTCTGATGTGGTTGAAAATCTGATAAAAAAAGAAGACACGGCAAAAGAGGAGTTGACCTGGGAACAAAAACAGGATCTGTCGCCGGTATTTCAGGCTGTTTGCCCGGAGGATAAAGAGTTTACATTTGTTGTTGATTTCCAGGATTTGGGCGAAAACGGTTCGCCAATGGTGATTACCCGCAGTGAGTTTATGCGCCGGATGAAAGATATGAGTGCTGCCCAGGGTGGAATGAATATGTACGGTGATTTGCCTGAAAGTTTGACATTGGTCGTGAATAATTCTCATCCGCTGGTTAAAAAGGTAGTGGATGCCAAAGACAAAAAACTGGGTACAAAGCTGGAAGAACTGGTAGCGGAATTAACGACTAAAAAAGATGAAGTTGCTGTTCTTGAAAAAGCAAAAGAGGGTAAAAAAGATGAGGAAGTTCCACAGGCTGACAAAGAAAAGCTCGATACGTTGAATTCTGAACTTTCAAAACTGGAAGAGGCAAAACGTGAAAAGCTGTCCGATTTTGGTAAGAAAAACAAATTGGCCAACCAGATGGTTGATTTAGCCTTGCTTGCCAACGGCATGCTAAAAGGAGCCGACCTCGACAAATTTGTAAAAAGAAGCGTAGAGTTGATAAAATAAATAAAAATGCCGTATTAAAACGGCATTGGTCAAGGGGGAGTGATTATGTGACGCCACTGTCCGTCAATTGACGGATGGTTGGCGTTTTTTTTATTCCGGGCTGAAGCCCTTTTTACTTTAATTGTCTCAATATCCGTCCGATAAATCGGACGGCAAAGGATAAGAACAAGTAGTTAGTTATTGGTATAACTGTTATTTTTTGCTGTCAGTTTTAACTGACGGACAAAGAAATTAGCCAAATAAAAAAAAGGGCTTCAGCTCATAATTTTTACTTCCCGTCCGCAAAATCCTGTAAATAAGAAAACTTATCTGTTAGTCTACCGTCTTTGGTAATCGATGCCCTCTCAATAACACCGTCACTATCATCGCCAAACAGGCTTGGGAAAACCTTATCGATAAGGTTACGGCCAAAATCGAGCGAAGCATCCTTCGGCAATTCACACGGTAGGTTATCAACCGCCTGAACC
>JBDLJS010000095.1:0-15783 GCA_039714235.1 Bacteroidota bacterium
TACAAGGAAGGACGACGCAAACCCTTTTTTATCATTAAATCAATCAGAACGTAACATCAATTACGGAAGACATTTTAGGAGGCAATAGCCTCCTTTTTTGTTGTATCACCCTGATACAGAAGCAATACAACATTACATTCTTTCCGGCATTTCAATTCCGAGCAAGCTCATCCCATTCTTAACTACTTTTCCTACCGATGATGCCAGTACCAGCCTGAAGTTTCTGGTTGCTTCGTTTGCTTCGCCCAAAATCGAGTGGTCGTGATAAAACTGGTTAAACTCTTTTACTAAATCGTAACAATAGTTAGCAATAATTGCAGGGCTGTAATTTTCTCCTGCCTCTTGTATGGCAGCCGGGAACAGCGAAATACGTTTTAATAATTCTTTTTCTTTCTCTGAAATTGAATCTAACGTAATCTGGCTGTTTATTGATATTTCTTTTTCAGCAGCTTTACGTAATACAGATTTTATACGTGCGTAGGTATATTGAATAAACGGTCCTGTATTTCCGTTAAAATCGATTGACTCCTCAGGATTAAACATCATGTTTTTTCTCGGGTCTACTTTCAGCATAAAGTATTTTAAAGCCCCGAGCGCTATCATCCTGAATGTGTTTTCTGCTTCCTCTCCTGAGAGTGATTCAAGTTTTCCAAGCTCTTTTGACATATCGCGCGCCACCTCAACCATGCCTGCCATCAAATCGTCAGCATCTACCACTTTTCCCTCGCGCGATTTCATTTTACCGGATGGAAGTTCTACCATACCATAAGAAAAATGGTATAAGTCTTTACCCCATTTAAATCCAAGTTTATCGAGCAAAATAGCTAATACCTGAAAATGATAGTTTTGCTCGTTACCGACAACGTAAACCATTTTATCGATGGGATAATCAACAAAACGCATTTTAGCTGTACCAATATCCTGGGTCATATAAACCGAGGTACCATCGCTGCGTAACAGAATTTTCTGGTCCAGTCCGTCGTTTCTTAAATCGGCCCAAACCGAGTTATCCTCTTTTTTTGTGAAGACTCCCTCGTCGAGCCCCCGCAAAACCTCTTCTTTCCCAACCAGGTACGTATCCGATTCGTAATAAATTTTATCGAAATCTACCCCAAGGTTTTTATATGTTGTATCAAAACCGTTGTAAACCCAACCATTCATGGTTTCCCACAATTTTACGATTTCTTCATCTTTTGCCTCCCATTTCCGCAACATTTCGCGGGCTGCAATAATAGACGGAGCCTGATTTTCTGCTTCCTCTTTCGATAAACCTTTTTCAACCAGTTCCGCTATTTCGGCTTTATAATGCTTATCAAATTCAACGTAAAAATCGCCTACCAGGTGATCTCCTTTCATGCCTGAGTTCTCAGGGGTTTTACCATTCCCCCATTTTTGCCAGGCATACATCGATTTGCAGATGTGAATTCCCCTGTCGTTAACAATGTTTGTTTTTACAACCTTTTTCCCATTGGCTTTAACAATCTCCGATATGGAGAATCCAAGTAAATTGTTCCGGATATGCCCCAAATGAAGAGGTTTGTTCGTGTTAGGAGAAGAATATTCAACCATTACCAGCTTTGAATCAGAAGTAACTTCTTTGAAACCATAGCGGTTGTTATCATTCACTTCGGAAAGTATTCCCAGCCAATAATCTTTACTAATTATCAGGTTTAAAAATCCTTTTAATACACTAAATGAGTCAATAATATTTATTTCCGTTTGAAGATATTGTCCCAATTCTTCAGCGGTTTGCTCGGGAGATTTCTTTGAAAATCGCAGAAACGGAAATACCACCAATGTAACATCCCCCTCAACATCTTTCCTGGTATTTTGTACCTGAACCTGTTGTTCGCTAACCTCTGCCCCGTAAAGTTCTTTTAATGCCTCTACTGCAGACTTCTGAATAATTGTTTCAATGCTCATAAAAACTTGTATTAGGAGCGCAAAGATAACACTTTACTCAGAACTTTTTTAACGCACGAAACCATAAAAAAAGCTCTGCCGACTGACAGAGCTTTTCAATATATTTAATCTTTTTCTATTTTCTTATTTTGGCTACATCGAATTCAGCTCTTCGGTTTAACTTTCTATTCTCAATGGAATTGTTCTCTACAGTGGGTTTAGTTTCGCCATAATGGTTTGATCCAACATAAGCGTTGTTTACACCCTTACTTAACAGATATTTAACAACAGCCTGTGCACGTTTTTCTGAAAGTTCCATATTATAATCTTCTGTTCCAATATTACATGTATGTCCACTTATCACAAGTTCGAACTCTTTGGCAGCCATTAATTGCTCAGCAAGTTTATCCAATGCTTCTTTACCTTCGGCTTTAAGATCGGCTTTATCAAAGTCAAAGAAAACAGAAGTCAGTTCTTCCAGATCAGCCCAGTCAGGACATCCGTTGTTGCTGGCAGGTCCCACTTCATTAGGACATTTATCTTCGCAGTCGATAACTCCATCTCCGTCTGAATCAGTCGGACAACCTTTTTCGTCAACCGGACAACCTTTAGGCGTATTCGGACAATTGTCGCTTGGATCCGGAACTCCGTCTTCGTCAGAATCAGGGCAACCTTTAAATTTAGTCAAACCAGGAACATCCGGACAATCGTCATCTTTATCTGGAATACCATCAGCATCTTTATCAGGACATCCTTCAAATTCTGCTTTACCAGGTTCATCCGGGCATTCATCTTTATAATCGGGGATTCCGTCACCATCTCTGTCTATCGGGCATCCCTTTTCGTCAACTGCAACTCCCGGTGGGGTATCAGGGCACTCATCTTTTCTGTCCTTCACACCATCGCCATCCCCGTCATTTACACCCAATGCAAACTCTACAATAGTGGTAAGCTGAACATGGTGATCAGTTACATCCACTAAATTTCCAGCAGCATTGTGCCTTTGTCCATCAATTCCTGTTACAAAACTTCCTGCAACAAACAGGGAAGTATTTTTGCTTATCGGGAATTTAAATCCCAATCCACCATCGAAATTCACACCATCGCTAAGGTTATCCCACAAGTAGCCAACTCCACCAAACAGGTAAGGCTGGACTGCACTATTTTCATCAAAGATATATCCGTTATTAAACTTGTACCTAAGATTTAATAATGGATTTAAAAAATCCCAACCTTCGTTAAAAAATCCAGCCCGGGTATCTAACATTAAATCGAAAGAAGGACTCAGATAACGGCTTAAATAAACGTTCCCCATTAAATTAGGATCGGCTGTATTCCAGTTTACATTTACGCCAGGTCCTAAACCAATTGCCCATTTGTGATCGGCATTTTGAGAAATTGCCGCACCGGCAATAAAAAATACAGCTAATAGCAGAATTGTAATTTTTTTCATAATTCTAAAATTTATTGTGTTTTATTTATTTTGTTCAAGCAAGATTTTGTATTCTTCCAGCAAGTTAGAAATTAAATATCACCTTTCAAAATATCAATTATGATGATTGGCTTTTTTTATTATAACTTTTATTAACAAATTTAAACAATTATCCAATACAATTATAAAACATAATATCAAATTGTTTTCAATTATCGACATAGAAACAACCGGAACCAGTTATAAATTTGGAAAAATAACAGAAATTGCCATTTATCAACACAACGGGCAGAAAATAACTGATTCCTGGTCAACCCTGATAAATCCTGAAATGGATATCCCCTATTTTATAACCCGTTTAACAGGAATAGATAATGAGATGGTTAAGGACGCCCCTAAATTTTATGAAATTGCAAAAAAACTGATTGAGATGACTGAAGGCCGGATTTTTATGGCCCATAATGTACATTTCGATTATAATTTTATTAAGGAAGAATACAGAAGACTGGGTTACAATTACAACCGAAAAACAATGTGTACAGTGCAACTCTCGAGAAAACTCCTGCCCGGGCACCGGTCGTACTCGCTGGGAAAACTTTGTTCAGATTTGGGGATTAAAATAAATGGCAGACACCGCGCTGCCGGCGATGCACTTGCCACTGTTAAACTTTTTGAAATTCTTTTAAAGAAAAACGAAATGCTCGGAGATCCAAAAGCAATTAATAATCTTAAGCTTTTTAAATAATTGTTAATCTTTATCTTCCGACTCATCCTTTTCTTCTACCAGTTCAGAAAAGTCGAGTAAATCCTGAGCCTGTAGATTATTATACCACAACAAAACTTTTTTAATGTCGGATACATAAACCCGGTCTATGTCATATTCGGGCACAACTTCCTCAAAATATGCTTTCAATTCATTTCCTGATGACTTTGGTGACAGAGCAGTTCCTCCCTCTTCCTTGTCAGAAATCGACTTAAAAACTTCAATTAACGGAACATCGCCTTCGTAAGTATAAATTGCGATATCTTCCAAAGCCGAAACCTTGGCCGATGAATATACCGGCATGCGTTTTTTAGTTTCCAGCGATTCAACAATAATGTTGTTTTTACTTTCGGCAACCATTTTGAAAAGTCCCGAATGTCCTGAAATTGATAATATTCCTTTTAACATGACTTATTGACTTATTTTTGGCGAAGATACAATTTATAGTCGGAAGACGGAAGACAGTAGACAGAAGTCGAATGACAGAAGACAGTTATTTTATTCTGTCTTCCCGCATAATCAACTCATTTCAAAAATTTTACATAGAGCGTTAAAACTATTTAATATTGATTTTATATGAAACTCCGGTTTTTAACCATCTACCGGGCTGAACCACATTCCCAATGTCGTTATATTTAACATCGAATATATTATTTAATGACAGAAAAACAGTAATCCCTCTATTCCTGTATAAAACCTTTCCGTCGAAGATCCAAAAAGGATCGTAAGGAACCTCGCCGACAGATACTTTATCTTCGAACTTTGTATAGGAACCTTCCCTGTCCTGAAAAACTGCTTTTAAATCCACGGAAATGTGACTTGTTATTGTCTGATTTATCGAACCCGAAAACTTATGTTTCAGATTATCCATTACATAATTGGAAATATATTCTGTTTTCTCTTTTTCAAGGCTATTATAGTGGTAGCTCAATTTAATGTTGGGGTATTTACTTCCATATTTTTCTTTGAAATACAAATTCACACTCGCTTCTGTTCCAAAAGTATTAATACGGGTTAAATTTTTGGGTTGCCAAACCTCATCATCCGTTAATTTCACCCAGTCGATAATATCTTTTCCCTGCCGGTAAAAAATAACGAAATGCCCTTTTACAACACTTTTATTCAATTTGACACCACCTTCGATAGTTGCCGATTTTTCAGGTTTAAGGTCAGGATTTCCAGTGTTATTTGGCCCGTCGTAATACAAGTCGGTAAATGTTGGCATTCTTAAAGCTGTGTTATAACTGGTAAACAATTTCAACAAAGAAGGAATATCGTAACTAATATCAATTCCGGGGAAAAAATTTACCCCCAGGTTACTTCCGGAAATATTATTACTTAGTATTCCTGCTGTTAATGACCAATTGTTTAGATATGCTGCATGTTCTATAAAACCTGAAATTGTGCTTCTCGAGTCGCTTCTGGTAAATACCGCATCTTCTCCGGGAACATTTTTGGGAGAATCCATTTCGACACCTAAAATATTGCTTAAAATATTTTCAGATCGGTATTCAATTCCAAGTGCTGTTTTTCCCCCGGCCCACCTAAACCACGAATTCAGGTTACTGCCATAAACATTGGTTAAATGATAATTGTGTGTTTTGTACCACGATGCAGGATTATCTCTGAACAACTCAAACCTATCGTGGTGACGGCGGTAATAAACAACCGGTGTGAGATGGAGTTTACCGTTTCCTTCCCATTTTAATGAAGTGAAAAGTGTTTTAGTTTCTTCGTACTGATTTGGATATTTTGGAGTATAAAAACTATTTGCACCAAATCCTTTCAGGGAAGCTCCTGCCTGGAATTTTAAAATGCCATTTTTCGAGTCAAGCTCCCCCGAATAAAAAGCATTCGAATTTTTAAAATCGGTATTATTAATATAGCCGTCAGATTTTTTCCGGTTTAAGGCAACCATGTGGTTAAATTTCCCTGCTTTAAAAGAGCCGGACAAATTACCATCGAAATAGCCGAAGCTACCTCCGCTAACTTGTGCTCTTATACTTTTAGAACCGGGCTGTTTGGTAACAAAATTAACAGCTCCTGAAAATGCATTAGGACCATATACACGTGCAGCAGGTCCTTCAAGAATTTCAATTCTCTCAATCTGATTTAAACTTACCGGAAGATTTAAATTGTGGTGGCCGGTTTGCGGGTCGGTGATGTTGATACCGTTTAAAAGGATTAACGTCTGGTCGAAAGTACCTCCGCGAACACTTACATCCGCCTGTACCCCTTCAGTTCCCCGCTGCCTTACATCTACACCGGCGATGTACTCCAACAGGTCCTGAATACTTTGAGCCGGTATAGACTCAATTTCTTTACTCTCAATCACGGAAATAATCCGTGCCACCTGCGAATACATGGCAGGCGAGCGCTGTGCACTCACCTCAATCTCATCAAGGTCGTATTGCATTTTAACTTCAGAAGTGTCCTGTTTAGTGGCATAAGCATCAATGGGTGTAGAAAGATGGTACACCACTGATAATACTGATATTACCACCATTCGCTTCATTGTCAGAAATAACGAATAGTTTTTTCTTCCCCATTTTCTGAAAGTTAAAATTGCCAGTGCGTTCTGTTTAAATTTTAAGAACTTCATTTTTATAATTTAATTTCGGGCTGTAAATATACAATTTGAAATAATAGTGTCTGGCTAAGTTTAATGAAATTCCTCACCGTCAGAATGACAAATTCTTGCTCAGGTTTTATGTAATGGCAGAAGTGATTTTATCCGACAATGCTAAATTTGAATATATGTCCATTCTGTTCGAATTGTATAATTTTCAAATTTAATCGCTAAACGAATAAACACAAAGAAAGTGTCTAATTCACACTAAATGAGCCATAAAGATTCTTTATAAGACATAGAGAAAATCAACTGACAAATATCATTAAAAGTTTGTTTTATGAAGTCTGATTGGCTTAAATTTGTTTAGACAAATTAAAAATAAGCGCCATGACTCAAATTCAATTTAATAACGCGTTGCTCGGATTGAGCGATAAGCTACACTATTATGCATTAAGTTTGACTACCGATACAGAACGGGCAGACGACCTTCTACAAGAGACATTTCTAAAAGCATTAACATACAGAGATAAATTTAAGCAGAATACAAACTTTAAAGCGTGGATTTATACCATAATGAAAAATACTTTCATTAATGACTACCGCAGAAATGTGAAGACAAAAAATACATTCGATGGATCGAATAACGATTTTCATTTAATGTTCTCGAAAGATAAAGTTTATCCTTCACCCGATTCGTTTTACAGTTCGAAAGAAATTACCAAAAGTATTAATGAACTGGAAGATGAATACAAAATTCCGTTTACCATGTTTTTGGAAGGATTTAAATACAAAGAAATTGCTGAAGAGCTGGATTTACCTTTAGGAACTGTGAAGAGTCGCATATTCTTTACCCGAAAGAAACTTGAAAAGGCATTATACGAATACTCGAATAATTAGAATAGAAAAAGTTTTTGATTTGATAAAAAGATCTTCATTTGAGGATCTTTTTTTTATTTTGTAGTTCTTGTAATCGCATTGCGATTTGTTTAATGAATAAATAGCCACAAGCTTCAAATCTCAAGCTTTTAGTATCTATAGAGCTTTACTTGTAGCTTATAACTTGTGGCTTGAAGCTTTATACTAAAATTGATAAAGTATTATTTTCAAGATTTTGTAATATGACAGAAAAAATTCGAATGAAAAAAATTGCCGTTCACCTTGCTGAAGGATTTGAAGAAATTGAAGCCATAAGTATTATTGATGTACTGAGAAGGGCTGAGTTGGAAACAATAGTGGTATCAATTACCGGTAATTTTGTGGTAACCGGTTCACATTCAATTAAAGTTATAGCCGATCAGCTTTTTAAAGATGTGGATTACAATTTAATAGAGATGATAGTTTTACCCGGAGGTATGCCCGGATCGTTAAACCTGAAAAATCATGCAGGATTACAGGAACAAATTCTCGATTTCCAGAAAAAAGATAAACTGCTGGGCGCCCTTTGTGCAGCGCCAATAGTTTTCGGAAACCTGGGGGTTTTAAAAAACAAAACTGCAACCTGCTATCCTGGATTTGAAGATGAACTTGAAGGGGCAAATGTAACTGGGGAAGATGTTGAGGTAACCGACAAAATTATTACAGGTAAAGGTGCCGGTGTAGCCATTAATTTTGCATTAAAAATTGTTGAGATGCTAAAAGGGAAAGAACTGGCTGACGAATTATCAAAAAAAATGATAGCTAATCGCTAGCTTTCTTTTCCAGATAAGGAGCATTAAACCGCTGTTCATAAACATTGTTCTTTTTAAGATTATAATTCCAGTAAGAATCAACCTTTCCTGATTGTTTCAATACATTAAAAATTAACAGTGCAAATTTGGGGAACCTGTATGGTTTTTTCATTTTATCAACTATTTCCATATCCAAACTGCCGGTTTTGGCAAGAACTTTCCCCAATTTTTCAAAATTCTGAAACAGCTTTTTATTCTTTGATTCAGACTGAATTCTGATTCCTTCGCTGCCGGGTTTAACAATTATTCCCAAACATTTTATGCCCCAACGTTTTGCAAGAAGTTCCAGATACTTTGTTACTCCAGCCGAATGCACACCTTCAGGGAATCCGGAATGAACCAGAAACAAGATCTTCTTTTCTTTTCCATCAAAACCTGCTGTTTCTTCAATAAAGTTTTTTACTATTCCCGGAAGTGAATCGACATACAACGGGAAAGCCAGAAGTATGGTCTCTGCCTCTATAAAATTCTTTAGATGGTTATGAATGTCGCTTTCTTTTATAAGGTAATTATACGAAGTAACTACTCCCCCACCTCCTGTAAAACCTTTTACAAAATTTCCTAAAAGCCGGCTTGTATTTGAACTCTTGCCTCTCGGCGATCCGTTAAAAATTGCTAATCTCATTATTAATTTCTTTTGGGCTTCTTTGTTGAATGGAATAAAAAAATTTCACTTCAGAATGCATATTAATAGCAATCCTGTCGAAAATAAACCGGGTATTTTCAAACTCTTTCGGCGTTGCATCATTGTTCTCAAGCAAAACTCCAACTTTCGGATAAACGGGATATCTTTTCCGGTGATGACATTCACCATTAACTATTTCTATATACGGATGTATCAGTGGAATCATCCGGTCGTGAAACCTTTTTAATAATGCTGAATACATTCCCATAATTAATGGCGATGCAAAAATTACCAAATCAGAGTTTATAATATCACTGAGCATTTTATCCGAATCGTCAGAAAACCGGCAAATACCTGGTGTTTTCCACCAGCAGTCAAAACAGCCAATACAGTGCCTGATTTCTTTTTCTGAAAGAGTATGAGTAACAACTGAGGTTCCATTTTTTCCAAAACCTTGTTCCAAATCAGATAAATATGTATTTAAATTGTTCTTGGTTAGATCGGGATTCCCGTTTATAATTGCAATTTTCTGAATCATTTGAATAGATTGATTTTCCTGTTTCATACGCTCAAACGTAATTAAAGGTACATACTTTCCCCAGATTCTTTCTGTGAACTGCTATAATCAATCTGTTAAATACAGAATTAAGCATTTTAGAGGCATAAAAAAACCGGACTTTGGCCCGGCTTCATTAATTTAATTTTTTCAATAATTATTTCGTCTTTTTCTCAATCCAGTTTTTCGCATTCACAAAAGCCTGAATCCAGGGTGCTATTTCATCCTTTTTTCTATCATTTGGATAATAAGCCCACTGCCATGGTTTAAATGCCCTTTCGAGGTGTGGCATCATTACCAGGTGACGGCCATCGTCGGAGCACAGTGATGCAGTTGAATAATGCGAACCATTCGGATTTGCCGGATAGTTTTCGTTGCTGTATTTCATCGTAATATTGTATTGCTGCTCGTTAAACGGAAGGTAAAACTTACCTTCGCCATGCGCTACCCAAACACCCAGTTTCATTCCTTCCATATCGCCAAGCATAACCGAGTTATTTTCCTGGATATCGACATTAAGGAATGCCGATTCGAATTTATGCGATTCGTTATGCAGCATTTTAGGCTGAATACTATGTTCGGGATACACAACCCCCAACTCAACCATTAACTGGCAACCATTGCAGACTCCCAGGCTTAAGGTGTCGTTTCTCCGGTAAAATCTCTCTAATGCAATGCGTGCTTTTTCGTTGTATTTAAAAGCGCCTGCCCATCCTTTTGCCGAACCTAAAACGTCGGAATTGGAGAATCCACCAACGAATACAATCATGTTTACATCTTCCAGGGTTTCGCGCCCGGTAATCAGGTCGGTCATGTGAACATCTTTCACATCCATTCCGGCCAGGTGCATGGCATAGGCCATTTCGCGGTCGCCGTTAACTCCTTTTTCGCGGATTATTGCTGCCTTAATTCCACTCGGGTCCTGATGTTTTAATTCAATACCGTAATCAGCTGCTTTCCCGGTAAAATTTTTAAAGTCGTATGTTAGTTCAGTAGCTTTATAATTTTTAAACCTTTGCAGTGCCAGTTCTTCCCCGCTCTGTTTCCGGTCTAATAAATATGAAGTTTTAAACCATAAATCACGCAGTGTATTAATATCAAAATCGGCCTCAACAGTTCTGTTTACTACCCTCAACTTACGGTAAGGAACAGGGAATCCCAACGAGATAAAACCGACACCGGCATTGTTCAATTGTTTCTTCACCTCATCGTTATCGGCACTTTGTATTACAATTCCCGGGTTTTCAGAAAGAAGTATTTTCGCCATATCTTCTTCTTCGAAAGCGGTAACATCTACTTTCATTCCTCCCTTGTTGCTGCTAAAACACATTTCGAGCAACGTGGTTGCCAAGCCACCCGAGCCAATGTCGTGACCTGCGAGAATTAAGCCCTGCTCTATCAGTTTTTGAACCGAATTAAAGGCAGTAATAAATTTTTCAGGATCTGCCACAGTTGGAGCAGTTTTACCCAGTTTATTTATTGATTGTGCAAAAGCGCTGCCTCCGAGTGCCCTGTCGGTAAACGAAAAGTCGATAAACAGTATCTCTTTGCTTTCGTCATTTACCAAAACAGGTTCAACCACTTTTTTAATGTCCGACACTTCGCCCGATGCAGAAATAATAACCGTACCCGGAGCATAAACCACATCGTCTTTATATTTCTGAGTCATCGACATGGAGTCTTTTCCTGTTGGAATATTAATTCCCAGTGCACAGGCAAAATCGCTGGCAGCTTCCACCGCCTTATAAATTCTTGCATTTTCTCCCGGATTTTTAGCCGGCCACATCCAGTTGGCACTTAACGAAATACTTCGGATATGATCGGTTAACGGTGCCCAGATAATATTGGTTAATGCCTCGGCAATGGATAAAACCGAACCTTTGGGCGCATCAACCAATCCGGCAACTGACGCATGTCCTATTGAGGTTGCAAATCCGGCTTTTCCCTGGTAATCGAGTGCAATTACTCCTACATTATTTAAAGGGAGATGTAATTTGCCAGCTCCCTGCTGTTTTGCTATCCGCCCGGTAACTGAGCGGTCAACTTTATTTGTGAGCCAGTCTTTACATGCAACCGATTCAAGCTGGATTACTTTCTCTACCAAATCGTAAATCTCTTCCCAGTTGTATTCCAGTTCTTCAAACTCCGGTACAATGGTTTCATCTTCCAAAACTGTTTTTGGCGGATTACCGAACATATAACCCAACTGCCAGTCGATCGATTTCTTGCCTGTTTTAGAGTTTTCGAAAGTAAACTGCATGTCGCCTGTTGTTTCGCCAATTACATACATCGGCGACCGCTCCCTGTCGGCAATTCGTTTCAGCAATTCTACATTTTCGGCCTTCATTACCAGGCCCATTCTCTCCTGCGATTCGTTACCAATTATTTCTTTTTGAGAAAGTGTTGGATCGCCCACAGGTAATTTTGCAGTATCTATTTTTCCACCAGTCGTTTCCACCAGTTCCGACAAACAGTTCAAATGGCCTCCTGCGCCATGGTCGTGAATAGAAACAATTGGGTTATCATCGGCTTCACTTAATGCCCTGATGGCATTATATGCCCGTTTCTGCATTTCAGGGTTTGCCCTTTGAACAGCATTCAGTTCAATTGCATTTTCAAATTCGCCTGTAGCAACTGACGAAACAGCACCACCCCCCATTCCAATGCGGTAGTTATCGCCACCAAGCAGAACTACCTTATCGCCTTTTTCCGGGTCGTCCTTTAAGCTGTCCTTTTTATTTCCGAAACCAATACCACCGGCCAACATAATAACCTTGTCGTAGCCGTATTTCATAAAATTTTCGAAGTGCTCGAAAGTGAGCACAGAACCTGTAATTAGCGGCTGTCCGAATTTATTACCAAAATCGCTTGCACCGTTCGATGCTTTTATCAGAATCTCTTCCGGTGTCTGGTATAACCATTCGCGCTCTTCGGTTGCCTGTTCCCACGAACGTTCGGCTTCGGTGCGCGGATACGAAGTCATATAAACTGCTGTTCCGGCAATTGGCAGGCTGCCTTTACCTCCGGCAATACGGTCGCGTATTTCACCACCCGTTCCGGTTGATGCACCGTTAAAAGGCTCAACGGTTGTCGGGAAATTGTGTGTTTCTGCCTTTAGCGAAAGAACGGTTTCAATATCTTTTGTTTCAAAAAAGTCGGGTTTATCCTGTGTTTTAGGTGCGAATTGTTCAACCACCGGCCCCTGTACAAAAGAACAGTTGTCTTTATACGCCGAAACGATTTTATTTGGATTTTGCTGCGATGTTTTTTTAATCATCTGGAAAAGCGACGATTCCATCTCTTTCCCGTCTATTATAAACGATCCGTTAAAAATTTTGTGGCGGCAATGTTCCGAATTTACCTGTGCAAAACCGTACACCTCTCCATCGGTTAACGGACGGCCCATCTCTTTCGATACCCAGTTCAGGTAATTTATCTCTTCAATGCTTAAAGCCAGTCCTTCCTGTTCGTTATATGCTGCAATATCGTCAATATTTAAAATTGGTTCGGGCTCTTTATCAATAGTGAATATTTTCTGCGTCAATCTGTTGTACATTGCCTGAAGCATGGGATCGTAGGACGCTTTTTCATTATTTACCCGGTAAAACTCTTCCATCCGCCAGATACCTTCGATCCCCATATTTTGTGCAATCTCCACGGCATTGGTACTCCACGGAGTTAACATCTCTTTCCTGGGGCCGACAAACCAACCCTCTAAAATCTGTTGTTTAATATATTCTGCTCCGGAAAAGAGCCAGGCTAATTTATCGACAGTTTCGCGGCTTAACGACTGTGCAGACTGTACTGCAATGATATTATTATTCTGAGTTTTAAAGAATTGAATCATTTTACTGAGTAATTTATAACGAAAAGATGTAAATGACGCGACAAAGATAAAAAATAAAATGGGCAGGACTTTATACCGATTTTAAAAAGTTAAAATGAATTAAACTAATGAATGAATTAAAATTTCTGATTTACTTTGCAAAAAAATCAGGAAACAGATGTACAGAATAATCATACTTTTTATAGCCCTTTTTGCTGTTGCATGCAGTGCTCAAAAACAGTTACAGAAAAGTTATATCGGCAAGCCGGTTTTGGAACTGGAGGAAACGCTTGGTAAACCCAAAACTGTTTTTAATCAGGATGGCGGGAAGATGTATATTTTTGAGAGAGTAGAAAAGTTGAAAAGCACTGAAATAAGTCAACACAAACTAACACTCGATCCCATGGTATCGCCGGAGGTGACAAAAACCGAAAGATATTATGTTTCGGTTAAGGATGGTATTATTGTAAAAATTAAGGCTGAAGAGGCGTACGAACGATAAAGAAAATTTGAGTATTCCCTCCTTCATTTTATTTCGGAGGGCAGGCAGTCGCAGTGAGCAGATAGATTTAAGATTTCTTTCTCGAAAATCTTCAGGCCAATTCTGTAGTTTAAAGAAATTTTATAGTTTTGCACTCTCGTTCTAACGAAATAATGCCCAGGTGGTGGAATTGGTAGACACGCAAGGTTGAGGGCCTTGTGGGAAGTATTTCCCGTGCAAGTTCGAGTCTTGTTCTGGGCACAAAAGATAAAAAATGGCTGGTTGGAAATAACCGGCCTTTTTTTAATTCTCCGTCTGTTGGATGAAACCAACTGCCTGTCCCTAACTCAACCAAATATAAAGAAAAATAGTAATAGCCGACAGGATGGCCAGATGCAGCCGCCAGTCTGTTATTCCTTCGAACTTAGAAATGGCTTTTGAATAATTTATGGTTGTTTTTGCCAGCTTTTCGGGAGCAGTTTTTTGGGTAAAGGCAGAAACCGCAAACAGTACCCCGGTAATTATTATTTCGGCCCACAACCCACGGTAGCCAAAATTAAGTGTAAGCTTATGGTGAAGAAACGGGAACAGTTGTTTGCCGGCATCGGGGCCAATTAACTGGTCAATAACAAAAATGGTTGCCAGGAAAATGCCAACCAGAACCGAGGCAGCCGCTCCTTTCAGTGTAACCTTTTTGCTTACAATGCCAAAAAATATAGCAGGAAAAACCGGAATTACCAGATACGCTGTTATGGTTTGCAGGTATTTGTATAAACCCTCTTCGTTTTTATATACCAGCCAGGCTGCTCCAATGCCCAAAAATGTTGCTGCCAGTATAAAAATCCGGCCCAGAAATACCTGTTTTTTTTCCGGGGTATTTGGACGGAACTCAACAATAAAATCGCGCACAACCAGTGTTGAAACTGAATTCAGCACCGCAATCAATGAAGTTACAAGTGCTGCCATCAGCGAAGCCAGCATTAAACCGCGCAGCCCGCTGGGAAGCAGTTTATTCAGCAGTAACACAAAGGTTTGTTTGGTCTCTTCGCCCTGCAATTCGCCGGGGAAAAGGGCAAAGGCAATAACCCCCGGCAACGCAAAAATAAATACCGGGGTAAGTTTCAGGAAAGTGGCAAACATGGCGCCCCACCTTGCCTGTTTTAAATTAGGCGCCGAAAGTACGCGCTGTACATTTACCTGGTCGATTCCCCAATAAAAAATACCAGCATAAAAGGCAGTTGCCAATATTCCCCAGAAGGGGTAAACCGGGTCGTCGTAAGGTGCAGCAACCTTCATCATTTCCGGTACCTTTTCCATCAGACCTCCCCAGCCATTCACTTTATCCAGACCTATAAAAAGCATTACAATGGCGCCGCCAATCATTAATATCACCTGTATTACATCGGTATAGGCAACGGCTGTAAATCCGCCAATTATGGTAAAAATGGCTACTGCAATCCCGATGTAAAAAACGGTGGTCATTACGTCCCAACCAAGCAGGCTGTTTAAAACAAGGGCACCGGCAAAAAGGGTAAACGCCAGTTTGGTCATTACACTAATTACCAGCATTAATCCCGAAAAAAATGTACGTGCCCTGCGATTATATCTCAACTCAAGAAACTCTGGAATGGTGTAAATTTTGTTTTTCATGTAGTACGGAAACAGAATGGCACCGGCAAATCCCAGTGTAATTGCCGTGGTTAATTCGACCGAACCTGCCGAAAGCCCGTAACGGTACGAATCACCCGACAGCCCTACCAAATGCTCGGCTCCTATATTGGTTGCAAAAAGCGATGCCCCGATTACAGGCCATTTAATGGTTCTTCCGCCCAGGAAAAAATTAGAGCTGTTTTGTCCCGCCTTTTTCCGGTAAGCCATGTACAGTCCAAACGAGAGGCT
>JBDLJS010000096.1:0-15523 GCA_039714235.1 Bacteroidota bacterium
GTATTTGATAAAGCTTTTCCAAGTGCCAGGCCAACCTTGTTTAACAATGAAATCGAAAATTCATCTCCCGACTTTGCTGCCTTTAGAATATCGTCGGTCTGCAAGTCTTCAATATTATTTTTAAATTTATTTGTAAGCTGTGATACAATTCCCTTTTTAATAGCTTCTTTGGCCTTATTTAATAATACATAAGCCGATGTAACGGTTTCGAGGCATCCGCGCTTGCCGCAAATACAAAGTTCGCCGTCATCAACAAATTTGGTATGTGACAGTTCTCCGGCAAAACCGGTGGAACCGTTGTACAGTTTTCCGTTCAGAATCAGGCCCATTCCAAGGCCCCAGTTCCAGTTTATAATAATTGCATCTTTAGAACCTTTTGCCGCATCAAAAATAAATTCGCCGTACGCCTGCATACGGGCATCATTATTTACATAAACCAACTTGTTGAATTTCGCTTCAAGCCGCTGTTTAATATTCTGAAATTCCTTATTTTTAATGGTATAGTTTATCCCTTTTGTAGCATCTACCAAACCCGGCATTGCCAGTCCAACTCCAAAAACACGTTCATAATCAATACCCTTTTCCGCTATTGTTTGATGGGCATTGTCACAAATTTTATCAATTAATTTTTCGTCATCTATTGAAGTTTCGAATACAGAAACAGGTGCTACCAGTTTATTATGTGCATTATAAATTCCAATCCTGCATTTATAACGACCCAATTCGCATGCCATAACAAAAATTGCGTCCTTCCTTAATCCAAACATCAGAGGTTTTCTGCCCCCTTGTGATTTACCTGTTCCACGTGACTCAACAAACCTTTGTGCGCTTAATTCTTTCAACAAAGAGATGGCAGTAGGTAAACTAACCCCAATTTTTTTGCTTATTACAGTTGCCGACAACTTACTATTATGATATAAATGATTTAGAATTTTCTTCTTTCTTCTGTAGTTTTTTAACTCATTACCAGCAAGTTGAACCTCTTTTATATTTTCAACAAAAATCATTTAGGCAATATTATTTAAAACAATGCGCAAGTTAAGTAAAATTTTAAGCCACATCCAATTTATTCTTAAAATATTTTAACAAGTATTATTTTTTAGAGAAATACCACACATACTCACCACAGAATAAGACGTAACATTTTATAAATAATTACACTTCATTAAAAAAATTATAATTGTATTAAAAATGATAGATTAAATAAAAAGTAAGGTGGTCAGATTTTATTATACAATATGTTATTTGTAAAATTGTATCGATAAAACATCAGAAATATTAAATAATACAATCATGAACCGAAATCTACTAAAATCTACAGCCATTATTATTTTAGGGTTTATTGTGTTTAGCTGTAATGTTCAGCAGAAAGAAATTCAAAAACCCAACATTATTTATATTATGAGCGACGATCATGCATATCAGGCCATAAGTGCCTACGGACATGGTTTAAATAAAACGCCTAACATCGACCGTTTGGCAGAAGAAGGAGCCATTTTTACCAGAGCTAGTGTCACCAACTCGATTTGTGCACCAAGCCGTGCGGTACTTCTTACCGGTAAACACAGTTTTAAAAACGGGAAAGTCGACAATGCACAACCCTTTAACTGGGACCAGCCCAACTTTCCGAAACTAATGCAGACAAACGGATACCAGACTGCCATGATTGGAAAGATTCACCTCGATGGTAATCCGCAGGGATTCGATTATTCGATGGTTTTACGGGGACAGGGCCATTATTACAATCCCGAGTTTATGATTAACGGAAGCGGAGAATGGGAACGTTTTGAAGGGTACTGCACCGATATTATTACTGAAAGTATGATGGACTGGCTAAAAAATAAACGCGATCCAAACAAACCATTTTGTGTTTTGTATCATCAGAAAGCGCCACACCGGAACTGGAAACCTGCTCCTGAATATTTAACACTGTATGACGACATTACTTTTGAACCACCGGCTAACTATTTCGATAATTATGATGGTAGAGGTACAGCCGCACACGAACAGGAAATGCAGGTTGACGGGCATGCCATGTGGGGGCACGATTTTAAAATGTTAACCGATCCGGATGGAAATCCTACTGGTTTTGAAAACGAATTAAAAAGATTTAACGAAGAGCAAAAAGCCGACTGGCTGGCAGCTTATACTCCCAAAAACGATGCAATGAAAGCTGCTAATCTTGAAGGGAAAGAACTGGGCAAATGGAAATTCAACCGGTACATCAAAGATTATTTGCGAACCATAAAGTCGGTTGACGATGGAGTTGGAAAAGTGCTTGATTACCTGGAAGAAGCAGGCCTGGCTGAAAATACTATTGTAGTTTATACCTCCGACCAAGGATTTTACCTGGGAGAACACGGCTGGTTCGACAAAAGGTTTATGTACGAAGAGTCGTTCCGCACACCACTTTTGGTAAGGTACCCGAAAGAAATTAAACCGGGAACTAAAATTGAAAGGTTAGTTCAAAACCTCGATTTTGCCCCAACTCTTCTCGATTATGCCGACATTGAAGTTCCGGAAGAAATGCAGGGAGAGTCGTTCCGTGATCTGGCAAGTGGTGAAACAGAAGAGTGGCGCGATGCGGTTTATTATACTTATTACGAATACCCTTCGGTTCATATGGTTAAACGTCATTACGGCGTGGCTACCGAGCGTTATAAACTCATGCATTTTTATTACGATATCGATGAATGGGAAATGTACGATCTGGAAACTGATCCTAGTGAAATGAAAAATATTTATGACAACCCTACCTATGCTGAAGTTCAAAAAGAGCTACATGCCAGGCTTAACGAACTCCGCGAATATTATGGCGACAATGACGAAAACGACCAGAAATTCTTAAAAGCGTATCTCGATCATCAGGAAAAAGCACGACAAAGAAGAGCAGCGCAACAAGCCAAAGAGGACTAAAACAAACTGTATCGGTTTAGAAAACCATCTGTCGTACGGCAGATGGTTTTTTATACCCCAAATTTGAATTTAGAATAAACGCCAACCGTTTAACGAAATTTAACAGTCCCCATTAAATTAACTAACTAATAAAATAGCTAAATTTCAATGGCTAAAACGAAGTACTAATTTATGATTTGGGAAGCCATATATGATGGTGAAAAATTTATATAAATTTTCAATAGTTGTTTTATTCTTTTTAATTCAACTTGCTTCATTGTATGCACAAACAGAGGTACAAGACTCAATACCGTCACCTCAGAATGATAAAATGGAAGAACAGTTTTACGACAGTTTAGAGTACAAAGCCAACCAACAAAAGCTCACCCGTATTCTTTACGACTTTCTGGTTACTCCTCCCCGGCCATATGTAGATAAAAAAGCACTGGCGCTTGACTATTACGGGAAACATGATGGAAAATTAATTTCAGAAATAAAAATTAAAGCGCTAGATGTATTTGGCCCAAACTTTAACGATACAACCAGAAAAGCAAAAAGTTTATTTGAGAAAACAGCCAATACAATCCATACAAAATCGAACCTGAGAACTATTGAAAAGCTACTATTATTTAAAGCCGGAGATTTTCTTGACCCTGAATTGATGTTTGAGAATGAACGATTAATACGTGAGTTGCCATATATTAAAGATATGCGTTTTGTGGTAGAGCAGGACAGCCTTTATCCGGGACTGGTTAAAATTATGGTTTTAACCAAAGATCGTTTTTCTTTCGGAGCATCGGGAGGCGTAAACGGAATGAAATCGGCAGATATAGTCGTTTACAACAAAAATGTATTCGGAGTTGGTCACGAATTATCTTTGGGATTTGTGGGGCATGTTAACCGCCAACCTTACCTGGGGTTCGAAACCTTTTATAAAATAAAAAATATTGATGGTAAATTTCTTGATATTTCGGCAGGTTATCTCAATACATATAAAAATGAAGGACTGACTTTTATGGTTGACAAACCATTTATCACAACCAAAATTAAATGGGGTTACGGATTGACAGCCATAAGAATGTTCAGAACAGACAAAATTTTTGAGGACGACCCTGTTTTAACTGACATTCCTTTAGATTTGGCATATTATTGCGGGTGGCTCGGACGCAGTTTTAACCTGAATCCAGAACGTGCTAAAAATACTCAATTGGTGTTAACTGCAGGCATGAATAACTGGACATATTATGGCAATCCTCTGATAGAACCTTATAGCAACCATTTTTTCGCTGACCGTACGTTGTATATGGCCGGTATTACTTTTGCACAACGTAGATATATTCAAGACCAGTTAATTTACAGTTACGGTATTACAGAGGATATTCCCGAAGGTTTTAAAAATGAAATTCTTTATGGTTACGACGCCAACGAATTTGGTGATCGCCATTACGCGCACATATTTCTTTCGAATGGTAATTTATTAATTAACAGAAAAGGTTATCTCTATCTTTCTGCAGGCATTGGGGGCTATATCCGGAATAAAAGTTACGAACAGGGACAAATTCAGGGGAGCGTTAATTTTATTTCGCGAATGTTTAATGCAGGCAGAAAACGGCTTCGTTTGTTTACAAATGTAGATTATATGCTGGGCATTAACCGCTTCGAAATAGAAAACTTAACCTTAAGCAGGGATGATCGAATCAGGGGATTCAGAAGCAAAGAAGTAATAGGGCAGCAACGGTTAAGCATGAAACTGGAACATGTACTTTTTTTACGCCGCGAATTATATAAATTTAATATGGCTTTTTATGGATTTGCCGATGTGGGAATTATTGGTTCAAGCAATCAACTAATTTTCACACAGGATTATTACAGCGGTTTGGGAATCGGGCTCCGTTTACATAACGAAAACTTTGTGCTTCAAACTTTCAGGATACGGTTGGCATTTTACCCGTTTCACCCAGACGATATGAACCTTGTCGGATTTATATTAAACGAACAGATGAAAGGCAGATTTTATTCATTCGAACCTACTGCTCCTCATCCTCTGCCTTTTGAGTAATTTAAAACTGAAAATAAATAAACGGCTGCATATCGGCAGAAATTGACTGATAAACAATAATTACTGTAACTGCAGCAATCACAGCCTTTAGCCAAAGTGGAGCTGCAATAAACCAGTCTTTAATTCTCTCTTTCCAACTTTCGCTAAGCCAGTGGATTACAAAGCCAAACAGCATTACCATAAAAACCCATTTGTAGGCAACCAAAACCTCCGGGATTATTGCCAGGCTCATGTCGGTTCCAATCTGGTGCAGCATCCCGTTAACCACTTCCATCGACTCAGAGCGGAAAAACACACGTGTAAACGTGATAAAGCAGAAAGTGAGGGCAATTTTCCAAAGATTAATCAGCCACGAGCTTCGTTTTTCCCACGGGCTTATTTTCCGCCAGAATTTAAAAATTACCAAACCAACACCGTTTAACCCACCCCAGATAATAAACTGCCACGAGGCACCGTGCCATAACCCACCAAGCAACATGGTCAGCATCAGATTTATGTTGGTATCGATACTCCGTTTTATTTTAGCCGAGAAACGGGCAAGAACGGCAAACACAAGCACAACTCCTGCAAAAATAGGGATCAAAATTAATTTACCAGCCAGCAATACAACAATTGCCAAAATAACACCCAAGCTTATGTAACTGAAAATCGACCCTTCGCGGTTTCCACCAATAGGAATGTACAAATAATCTTTCAGCCACGACGATAGCGACATATGCCAGCGTTTCCAGAAATCACCAACATTTTTGGCTTTGTAGGGCGAGTTAAAGTTTTGTGGCAGCCGGAATCCCATCAACAGCGCGACACCAATGGCAATATCGGTATAACCCGAGAAATCGACATAAACCTGCAGCGAGTAACCAAACAGAGCCATCAAATTCTCAAAGCCGGAGTAGGTAATGGGGTCGGAGAAAACACGGTCGACAAAATTAACGGCAATGTAATCGCCGATAAATATCTTTTTTACCAGGCCTTTCAGTATCATAAAAACTGCCCAGCCAAATTCTGCTTTCGACACACGGTAATCCTCGTATATCTGCTTTACAAATCCTGATGCACGGACAATTGGGCCTGCTACCAACTGCGGAAAAAACGACACGTAAAAACCAAAATCAACCAGGTTATTTACGGGTTTGGTCTCGCCCCTGTATACATCAACCGAGTAGCTTATGGTTTGAAAGGTGAAAAACGAAATGCCCACCGGCAGTAAAATCTGGTTCACGTTAAAATGGGTGCCGGAAGCTTCGTTTGCCCACTGTGCCAAATGGTTTATCACTTGTAAATCAATCCCAAACAGCAAATTCAGACTATCGACAAAAAAATAGGAATACTTAAAGTAAGTTAACAATGTAAGGTTTACCACAACACTTGCTGCCACCAAAAACTTTCGGGCCACATCGTTTTTCGACCGGTAAATTGCCTTTCCGATAAAGAAGTCGGTAAGTGTACTAAATAGCAAAATGAAAAAGAAAAAACCGCTTGATTTGTAATAGAAAAACAGGCTGGCAAAAAACAAATACCCGGCACGCATACTCCGGCTTTTGTTGTTGTAAACTAATGAGTACCCAATCAGCACAAAAGCAAAAAATCCCCAGAAAAAGAAGCGGGTAAAAATAAGCGGAGCCGACTTATCGTAAATAAAAAGCCGTTGCAAGAGTTCTGTAATGTCTATTTGTTGTATTATGTCCAAAGTTTCATTTTTAGTTTGTCATTTCGAAGGAGATAACGACTGAGAAATCTGTTTTTTAGAGATTCCTCCTCCTTCGTCGTCGAAATGACAATTCACAGTTAGTTTATTTTTAGTTAGAGTGTATTCCTCAAAATCCTTTACCAAAGCATCAAAAAACAGGTCGGCAATTACCAGGTAGCCTTCTCTTGTAAAATGTATTTTATCGCTTTGGGCAAGACCGTTCTTTTCCCATAAAACAATAGAATTTAAGCCTCCCATAACCGAATACATATCCCAAACGCCGGCGTTGTATTTTTCAGCCATTTTAAACATACTATTCTTCACTTTTTCCCCGTTTTTATTTACATAACGGCGATACAAATAGCTGTCGTTGTTGGCAGTAAAAATAATTGCAGTTTCAGGGGCAGCCCTTCTTATTCGTGCAATAAGTTCGCCATAATTGCTTTCAAACTGTTTCTGCGAAAATCGTCTGCCATAGGCATCGTTTATTCCAAGCCCAAGAATTACAAGGTCAGGCTTTAATTCAGCAAGCTGCTTCTCGAAAAGCTGACACCTCAGAAACGCAGGCACATGTGCACCGTTTACTCCAATACTGTGGTACATTACCCCGTTGGGTGCAGTTTCTGTGGTGATACCAAACAGGGTAAAACTACCGTTTGTATTATACTTTTTCTGAACAGTAATTCTCAAGCTGTCAACAAAAGAATTCAGATCGAAATCTATATAGTCGTTTGTTCTTACTGAATTTGCAAGTAATGAAGAATCAATAGATACAATGTAATTATTGCCCCGGTTTTCGTAAAATATCCGAACTTTGTTAAAACTGTAATCCAGCCTGTTTTCATCTTCCAACAGAATAGTTAATTCCGATTTTGGTGCAGAAGTTGTTGCCGCCATACCTCCTACTCCCAACGTGCAGGATTTTCGTTTTTCAACATTCCGGCAACTTTGCCACCTGCCATTGTAACGTATGTAATAGCCAAAAGGCGAATTTGTCCTTGAAATACGATATGGAAACATGTATCCCCAGCCTGCATTCATTTCGCCATTTAACTGTTGCAAACGCGCTCTCATTTGCCCTGAATATGTTCCAGCCTGAATGTGTGAGCCGCCAATATGTACAATATTAATGCGTCCCTCACCGGTTGTAACCAGTTTTTCCAATTTCTCTTTAAAACCTTCCGAATAAGAATCATCGCCCAACCAATGCAGCTCGTTCAAATCGTACCTTATGAAGTTGTACTGATTTACGTGGTACAGGTAAGAATTATCCTGAGCTGAAGAGATGAAAGAAAGAAACAAGAAAAGACCGAAGACCGTAGACCGTAGACGGGAGACAGAAGACGGAAGTCCGAAGTCCGAAAAGAGTCGCAGTTTGCAGCCTGCCCGGCATGGATGTATTCCAGACGGGTTGCAGTTTGTATTATTTATTTTTTGGATAACTAACCAATGACTAATAACTAGTAACCACCAATTAGCAACTATACTTTGAACTCTGAACTCCGAACTCATAGTGCCTCCTCCAAATAGTTATTATACTCGATAATCAGTGCATTGTAAAACATGTTGGCAACCAGCCGCGCCCCTCTTGGCGAGAAATGGACATAATCGGGGCGGGCCAACTCGGGCTCTGAATTAACCCACGAAGGCATACTGTTGTACCCTCCCATTGCTGCATACATATCCCAGTAACCACAGCCAGTTAAAAGTGCAACCTCTTTCAGTTTTTCTACCACATTGGGTAAATGCTTGTAGGTAACATATTTATCTTTCACTTTTGTTGACATATCGCTTGGGCCAATAATAATAATTGCTGCATCAGGACACAATTGATTTATGCGTTTAATCTGACCTGAAAACCAGCGCCCGTAACGCTCAATAGCTTCATCATTATTTATATACGGAATTACGTTACCTCCAAACTGCAATATAAAAAGCGAAGGATTTAAATCGTTGTACATTTTCAGGCTATGCCAATAATGTGCTTTGGTAAAAATTGTGCCTGAGCTTCCCCGTAATGCAATATTATCGACAATTACACCTTTTCGCGAAGCCAGCTCAATGCCATAAATATCGGGGCTGTCGTAACCTAAAAATTTTATAGAGATATGGTTGGTCGAGTCGGGCAAGGCACATTCTACAACACCATAATCAAGGTTATGCATCAACGAATAGGTAAAATAAACTTCATCCTTCACCAACAATTGCATTTTTACCGGCCTTTTTGCATTACCGTAGAAAAGTCGCATATATTTATATTCCTTTGTTCTTTTGTAAGAAATATCCGACTGGGAAACGCTCATTTCAGCCTCATAAAAAACGGAATCTGTAAACGGAATAGTATCACTTGTTACAGGTGCATACCTCGAAAATGCCCCCATAACACCATATCGGCTGTGCTCCACCAACGAATCAACTTTACCATAAATAGGGTAACGTTTCCAATTATCGGAATTCTCCTGAACCGCACTAAAAATATAATCATAAGGTTGAAGCGCAGGCCTCAGACCAACACCTGTCCCCCCAAACCTTACCTGGAGTTTATTTCTGACAAATGAAGTTATTCTGTCGCCTTCAATCTGGCTGTCGCCATAATGCATAATGCGAACCAGCGTATCAGATTTAAGGTGCGTAAAAAACTTTGAAAGATTTTGCCTGCCCTCATCTGTCATCTCTATTTTATGTATGGATTGAACAAGCGTATCGTAATGGGCACGGTGAATTACCTCAATAATTGTATCTTCAGCAATGGTATCAATTTCTATGTCAACCAGCGAATCTATATCAAACTGGTGACTTATAATCTCTGAAACATCGGCATATTCAACATCATCGCCAAGAATCATCTCCTCAAATGTTGGCATTTGCAACGTAAATTCGCCAACTTTTAATCCATCGGCAGGTAGAAGCCACATACTCCCTGCCAGCAGTACGAAAGTTCCCAATGTAAATAATAATGTTTTTACCGGTTTCACTATTTTAAATAAACTATTAATTTTTGACCTATCTGTATTTTTCGCGGATCATTAATACCGTTCCACTCTAAAATTTCCTCTGGCGTTACTCCAACGTATTTTTTTGCAATCACGTATGGCGACTCGCCACTTTTTACAATATGCTCAACTTTTTTTGCTGATTTCAAATCAGTTTCTGACAATGTTTGACTTTTCTGTTTCGAAACATCAGCTGTGGAGCCTTTGCTAATTGTCTGCTTCTGAAGGCTTAAATAATATTCCGCTTTATCGTCATCTACAAAAATATCGAGCTTCTGCCCTGCCTGAATCCGTCGTTCGTTATAAATGTTGTTCCAGTATTTCAGATCGGCAACCCTGACATCGTAATCCTCTGCAATAAATCCGAGCACATCGCCTGTTTTTAAGGTATATTTTATTTTTGTCTTTCCCTCAATCTCAAGGTCTTTTACCTTTTCGCCAATATACTGACGGCCTGGAGCAGGCGGGTATTCAATTTTTTGAGCGATTACCTGAAACAGGGACGAATCCTGAACATTATATATTGAATCCTGCCAGATGATAAAATCGTCACGCTTACCGGAAGGTAAAAGTAAATTAACAGAAGCCACATCTCCCGGAACAATGGAGAACCTAAACTGCGGATTAAGAAACCTGAGTTGTTCTTCCGGAATACTCAATACGTTAGAAATCTGTATAAAATGCAATTGCCGGTTAATCACCACAGTATCTGGATTAACCTCAAAAGCATCATGTTTAAACCGGTTAACTTTCAAAAAAACCGCCATTGCCTGAAATGCTGCTATTTGCTCAGAAATCCGTTCGGGCAGCAACTCCAGAATTTTATCAACAGAAGTATTCTCCCCTGCCCTGTTAATTGTATTTCGAAGATTTGCATTACCTGCTAAATATCCTAAAATTGCCAGCTCTGTATCTTTAAAAAACTCAATATTTTGCTTGAGTTGCCTGATTGTAGCTTGTGTAGAGGCATACACGTTAAATCTCTCGTCAACAAGCCGGTTAATTTGCAAACCATTTAATACTCCCTGAAAATGGGTGAGTTGCCAGATGCCTGCTTCACGGTTTTCGCCAACAGCGTTTAAATTCATTGCTGATATTGCCGGAGCAAAATATTTTATATCGGTTGGTAATCCGGCAGTTTTAAATTTTTTATTATAATAGGATTCATAATAATTAAAACACCAAACTAAATTTTGTTTGCTTTCAATATCCAACTGATTAATGTAATTGTAAAAATACCCGGCACCTGGCTGAATTTCAGGAAAAAGTTGAAGATTAATATTACTGAAGGCCTGAAGAAACTCTGTTTCTTCTTTAAACAAAACTTTTCCATTGTAAAAGGTTGAGTCATTCCAGCAATACAATTCGTTTAACGCAACAAGATTCGCTTCAGACTTTTGGATAAATCGGGTTGAAACCGTATCTGTTTGTGTATAAGAAGCAAAAGGAACTACCGTTAAAACAACAATTCGTATTAGTCTTGTTAACTGGTTATTTAATTTCTGATATCTCAACAAAATTCTACTTTTATAAAAGGTGTAAAAATATCAATTCCTATTAAAATGGAATCAATAATCTGCTATATTAGTTGTTTATTATAATTTTTACCGGATGAAGATTCTTCTCACAGGGGTAACTGGTTATGTTGGCAAACGCATATTGCCTGTTCTTATTGAAAAAGGACATGAAATAATTTGTTGCGTCAGGGAAAAAAGCAGGCTTACCATTCATAAAAACCTGCTTCAAAGAATCAAGATTATTGAAATCGATTTTTTAAAAGAGATAACTCCCGACGCCATTCCACAGAATATCGATGTTGCCTATTATCTTATCCACTCCATGTCGTCCTCATCCGAAAAATTTGATTCCATGGAATCGAAAGCTGCCATGAATTTCAGAAAATACATGGAGTCAACATCCGTTAAACAGGTAATTTATTTAAGCGGCATTTCAAACGAAAACAACCTGTCGCGGCATCTGAACTCAAGGCGTAAAGTGGAAGATTTTTTAAAAAGCGAACATTATGCCTTAACTGTTTTAAGGGCCGGGGTAATTGTTGGTTCGGGCAGTGCATCATTCGAGATTATTCGCGACATTGTTGAAAAACTGCCGGTTATGGTTACTCCAAAATGGATACTAACCAAAGCTCAACCCATTGCCATCCGCGATGTAATATCTTTTTTAACCGGTGTAATTTACCGCAAAGAGTGTTTAAGCCAGACATTCGATATTGGTGGTCCCGAGATTCTGACCTATAAAGACATGATGCTTAAATATGCAGAAATGAGAGAATTGAAACGAAGCATCTATACGACTTCATTAATTACTACCAAAGTTTCATCATACTGGTTGTTTTTTATCACATCGGTCTCATTTAAACTGGCTTTCAGCCTGGCCGACAGCATGAAAAACGAAGTAGTTTGCGAAGATAACAGGTTAAGGGAAATACTTAAAATAGAACCTATTACCTATGAGATAGCTTTAAAATATGCATTTATTAAAATTAAACAGAATCTGGTTTTAAGCAGCTGGAAAGATTCTATTATAAGCAGCAGCCTGGGGCTTTCGGTTTCCGATTTTATCGAAGTACCTGTTTTTGGGTGTTATAAAAACGAAAAAAAAATTACCATATCTGATGTGCCACGTGTGGTACAAAATATTTGGACAATTGGAGGCGATAAAGGGTACTACTATGCCAACTGGTTGTGGAAAATCAGGGGGTATTTCGACCAGATGGTCGGTGGTGTTGGTTTACGGCGCGGACGAACATTGCCTGGAGAAATTCACCCCGGCGATGCACTGGATTTTTGGCGTGTGTTGTATGCCAGCCGGACAAAAAAACGATTGTTGCTGTTTGCCGAAATGAAACTGCCCGGCGAAGCATGGCTCGAGTTTAAAATTGATGAAAATAATGTTCTTCATCAAACGGCAACATTCAGGCCCAAAGGAATTTGGGGGCGTTTGTACTGGCTTGCTACTTCTCCCTTTCATTTCTTTATTTTTAACGGTATGATTCGCAACATAGCAGAGAAGTAAAAAAATATTAATCGGGATACAACTTCGAGTCGCACCCCGACTATACCTGCATAACCTCCACTATTTTTCTGCTATAAGCTTTAAATCGTCAACCGTTTTAACCAACTGGATAAATTCCGCACGATAGCCCTCTTCATCCTCTCCTTTGGCACTTTTTGCCAGCTTAAGGATGGAGTTAACAGTGGTATTTCCTTTAAACTCTGAATCGCGCAGCAACATCCCAAACGAAGCAACGGCTGCTGAAAATCTAAAATTATCAGACGTATCCGGCTCCAACCTGCTTTTTACAGCCATCTCCATCAGCCTGCTTTTTTTGCCATCGGGTTGTTTGTAGCGTAGTTTTATGGTTAGTAATTCTTTCGACACTTTCCCTGAAACGAATTGCGAGGATTGATATTTCAGCGGATCAACCGAAGGTGCGTCATCTTCCGAATTGGCAGGAATTATTTCATACAAAGCTGTTACTGTGTGACCTGCACCCATCTCTCCTGCATCTTTGGTATCGTCGTTAAAATCCTCATCGTTTAACAATCGGTTTTCGTACCCCACCAAACGGTAGGCTTTTACCTGTTTAGGATTAAACTCCATCTGGAACTTCACATCTTTTGCAATGGTAAAAAGTGTTCCCCCAAATTCGGTAATAAATACTTTCCTGGCTTCTTGTATATTGTCGATGTAAGCGTAATTTCCGTTCCCCTTGTCAGCAATGGTTTCCATTTTATCGTCTTTAATATTACCCATTCCAAAACCAAGCACGGTCATAAAGACGCCGTTTTCGCGCTCTTTCTCAACCAATCGTTCCATTTCCGAAGTACTTGAAACACCTATGTTAAAATCGCCGTCGGTGGCAAGGATTATACGGTTATTTCCTTCTTTAATAAAATTTTCGTTGGCAATTTTGTAAGCCAATTTCAACCCTGCCCCACCAGTTGTGGAACCACCGGCATTCAGCCTTTCCAGTGCTTCCATAATATCTTTCTTTTCATTGCCCGGGGTTGAGTCCAGAACCTTACCGGCAGCCCCGGCATAAACCACAATAGCTACACGGTCGGTTAGGCGCAATTCATTCACCAGCATTTTAAAAGCCCGTTTTACCAAAGGCAATTTATTTGGTGCACCCATCGAGCCAGAAACATCCAGCAGGAATACCAAATTCGATGGCGGCAATTCACTTTTATCAATACTTTTTCCTTTTAATCCAACATGCATTAAATAGTGGCTGTTGTTCCACGGGCATTCCGACAATTCGGTGGTTACACTAAAAGGGTGCTCTCCGGTTGGCTCCGAGTAGTTGTAGTTGAAATAGTTTATCATCTCTTCAACACGCACTGCATCGGTCGGCGGCAAAGTACCCTGGTTGATAAAACGCCGCACATTGGAATAAGAGGCATTATCCACATCAATGGAAAAAGTTGAAAGCGGGTTGGTTTGTACATTTTTAAAGCCGTTTTCGTGAATGGTTGAGTAATTTTCTGTATTCCAGTCTGGCTGCGGGCACCTGACTCCTCCAATATAAGAGTTAGCTCTTTTTGCATATGAAACTGCCCCTAAAAGTCGCACCTCCGGTTTGCATTCATCTGCTACTACAATTTCTTCAAGGGAGACTTTTTCGCTTTTTAATGTCACATTAATCCTGTTTGTCCTGCCTATCTTAATAATCTCAGTTTTCATTCCTATAAAAGAAAAAACCAAACGTTTATCGCCGGGCAAAACTTCTATTTTATAAAATCCGCTGATATCGGTGACAGTTCCCCTATTGCTGTTTTCAACGGTAATTGTTACTCCGGACAATACATTCCTGTTTTCATCGAAAACTGTTCCTGTTATCACCCTGTTTCCTGTCGCAAATAAATTTCCTGATAAGCCAATGAGTAAGGCTAAAATTAAAATTGTTTGTCTCATGATTTCTTTGATTTAAAATTTAAATTCAATAACAGGATGCAGACAGGGAAGAAATTCCATAAAAAATCTTCAGTCGCAGTCTCTGTTGGCAGTCTCAGTTTTCAGTTACACTTAACTCTGAACTCTCAATAACAATTACTATTTTTAACACCTACTTATTAAACAATGCAACTCATTCTATTAAATAGAAACAGGAAAAAACTATCCGACGGAGAGTTGATTACTCAATTTATCAGGAAACAGGACACAGAGGCATTGGGAGAGTTATATTCGCGCTACATTCACTTGGTTTACGGGGTTTGTTTAAAGTACTTTAAAGAACCTGAGAGAGCGAAAGATGCAGTAATAAATGTTTACGAGAAGATTCAGCTAGAAATTCACCGGCACAACATCACAAACTTTAAAAGTTGGCTTTACGTAGTTACCAAAAACTACTGTTTAATGGAGCTGCGTAAAACAAAACCAGGCATGCTGGTTTTTGCTTCCGGTGATGAAGAGTTGGCTGGTTTTATGGAAAACAAACCAGAATTGCATCCTATAGACGGGGAACAAAAAGAGGAAACAGAAAAAGCACTTGCCGATTGTATAGAACGATTGAAAGCCGAACAAAAAAAATGCATCCGTTTGTTCTATTTTGAAAACAAATGTTACCGCGAAATTGCAAAATTGCTGAAAACAGAAGAGAAGAAGGTAAAAAGCTTTATTCAGAACGGTAAGCGAAATTTGAAAATTTGTTTGGAAAAGAAAAAATGACCAGGGAGAAATTACATATCAGCGAAGAAGATTTCAGGCGTTACTTAAAAAACGAAATGACTGAGAACGAACGCAATACTTTTGAAAAAGAATTGCAAAAGAATCCTTTTGAGGCGGAGGCTTTGGAAGGATTTGAGGCTGTCCCTTCTGCTAACATTAAAAATAATTTAGCCGAACTAAAAGAAAAAATACACC
>JBDLJS010000097.1:0-15185 GCA_039714235.1 Bacteroidota bacterium
TACAGAAAAGATTTTGTAGGGAATGTATCTCATGAGCTAAAAACACCGATTTTTAATATCCAGGGTTATGTTTTAACACTTTTGGAAGGAGGGTTGGACGATCCGAAGATTAACAAATTATACCTTAAGAGAACTGAAAAAAGTATCGATCGCATGGTATCGATTGTAGAAGATTTAGAATCGATAACCAAACTGGAGTCTGGCGAACTTAAACTTGATATTATTAAATTAGATATTCTAAAAACAGTTGAAGAGGTTATTGAGATGGAACACTGGCAGGCAGCCGAAAATAAAATTCAGGTAAAAATTATTAATAAACCAGATAAACCAATCTTTGTAAAAGCAGATAAAAAAAGAATACTGGAAGTTATTACCAATCTTATTATTAACGGCATTAAATACGGTAAAAAAAGAGGGTTCGTAAATGTTCTTTTTCACGATTTGGAGGATAATATTATTGTTGAAGTTTCGGATAACGGGATTGGAATTGACAGAAAAGATTTACCACGGATTTTTGAACGTTTTTTCAGGGTCGATAAATCGCGTTCGCGCGAACAGGGAGGAACAGGGCTTGGCCTTTCTATTGTGAAACACATAATTGAGGCACACAACCAATCGATAAATGTAAAAAGTAAGATCGACCAGGGAACAACATTCAACTTTACACTTGAAAAGGCAAAATAATACTATACATTTGTGTTTATTATAAGAGACTGTTTAAATTGTATTAATTAAAGGTATTATGAAGTATTTTTTGCTAATTCAAGGCGGAATTGACGAGAATAGCACCAGTTATTTAAGGAAATTTCAACGCAGAAGTAGTGAAAAAGACGAATAATAGAATGATTGGATAAGTTTTAAACAGTCTCTAAGTTTAAAGGAAAGTTAATTGTTGTGTAATCTGATGCATTTAACTTTACAGCAACATTAAGTTATAACGATGAGCGAAAATAAATTTAAAGTTTTATTGGTTGATGACGAGCTTGACATTTTAGAATTTCTGAGTTACAACCTCGAAAAAGAAGGATATATAGTTTACACGGCAAAGAATGGTGTTGAAGCACTAAAAATTGCCGAGAAAAAAGTACCACATCTTATAATTCTTGATGTTATGATGCCGGAAATGGACGGCATTGCTGCTTGTGAAGAGTTACGGAAAATACCGGCATTAAGCAGTACGGTTATTGCATTTTTAACCGCCCGTGGCGAAGATTATTCGCAAATTGCCGGATTTGAAGCTGGTGCCGACGATTATATTACCAAGCCAATAAGGCCAAAAGTATTAATTAGCAGGGTAAAAGCGCTGTTAAAAAGAACCGGGGAAACCACCAGGATTGTCGAGGTTCAGGATTCGAACACCGTTACAATAGGAGACCTGTTGATTGATAAAGAGCGGTACCTGATACGTATTGGCGATAACGAAATGATCCTTCCGAGAAAGGAATTTGAATTGCTTTCGTTACTTGTTTCAAAACCAGGTAAAGTATTTACACGCGAAGAAATTTATTACTCAGTCTGGGGCGAGAATGTTGTGGTTGGCGACCGCACTATCGATGTTCACATCAGAAAACTGCGCGAAAAAATTGGCAACGACCACATTAAAACCTTAAAAGGAATTGGGTATAAATTTGTGGGTTAATATCAGTAGATCAGCTAAAATAAATCACAAAATACAACACCGATAACCCCAACACATAACCGGCAATTATTTGCCATATATTATGTTTGCCCAAAGCTAAACGCGCAGTCCCAACTATTCCCGAAACCAAAACCACAATAATTATCGGCCATAACGGATTCATTCCATTTCTGAACGATAAAGCAAACAATATCCCGCTTAAACTTCCTATTGCAGCCATATGCACACTAATCTTCCATTTAAATGAAATTAACAACAGCCCAATAATTACCAGTACCGATGCAGCCATGAATAATCTGAATGCAGGGAAAGCATGCATTTTATTCAATAACTGAAATCCGATATAAAAATAAACCGAAGACAAAAGTAACGGAATAACCCTGTCGCGGCTTTCAGGCATTGAAATATTATAAGTGGGCTTTAAGGCAATTACAGCCACGGTAAGCATGGGTAATATTGATGTAGTAAAGAATATTACAAGCAAAACAAACCGTTTTGCCTCCCACGACAGCATGGAAAAATAAAAACCCGAATTGAGCAACAAAAGCGTACCCAGGGTAGGTATTAAAACCGGATGGAAAATAATGGATATAATTCTGGCCAATTTTACCGACATACTATAGTTCCTTACGTAAGCGTGCAACAGGTATCCCCAGTTGTTCGCGGTACTTTGCAACAGTCCGACGAGCAATATTGTACGATTTTTCTTTCAGAATTGCAGTCAATTTTTCGTCGGTCAAAGGTTTGTATTTGTCCTCATTATCAATACAATCCTGAAGAATTTTTTTAATCTCGCGTGTCGAAACCTCTTCGCCGTCATCCTTTTGCATCCCTTCGGAAAAGAAATATTTTAACGGGTAGATTCCAAAATGAGTCTGGATATATTTGCTGTTCGAAACCCTTGAAATAGTAGAAATATCGAGGTTGGTACGCTCAGCAATGTCTTTCAGAATCATTGGCTTTAGCTTTGTTTCATCTCCATCCTGAAAATACTCCTTCTGGAAATTAATAATTTCCGACATGGTAAGCAGAAGAGTTGTTTGCCTTTGCTGAATGGCATCGATAAACCATTTTGCCGAATCGAGCTTCTGCTTCACAAAAAGCATTGCTTCTTTCTGGTTTTTATTTTTATGGTTTTCGCCCATTGCACGTAGCATGCCCAAATATGTATCGTTAATTTTCAGATCGGGGACATTGCGCTGGTTTAGCGAAAGGTTTAACTCGCCGTCGAGATTATCAAGTATAAAATCGGGAACAATATGCTGGTTCGATTTATTTAACGGGTTACTGTACGAACTGCCGGGTTTTGGATTCAGCTTTAACACATGGTCAATCCCTTCCTTTAATTCAGCTTCATTAATTTCAAGTTTATTCTGAATTTTCTGATAATGCTTTCGGGTAAATTCAGCGAAAAAATCTTTAACAATCGTGCATGCCAAATCAAATTCTTCCCCTTTTTTACGGTTTAGCTGCAACAACAGGCTTTCGCGCAGGTCGCGGGCACCAACTCCCGGCGGATCGAGTTTCTGAATGGTTGCCAGAATTTCCCCTAACTCCTCTTCCGAAACATCAATATTCATGTTGAAAGCCAAATCGTCGCTAATGGCCATTAAATCGCGGCGCAAATAACCATCGTCGTCAATATTGCCAATAATATATTCGGCTAATTGCTTTTGTTCTTCCGAAAGTTTAACCAGGCCAAGCTGTTCGTATAAAAATTCATGAAAAGTTGTTCCAACAGAAAATGGAACATCAATATACTTTTCGTCTTTAGAATAGTTATTTGTATTTAATTTATAAGAAGGAATTTCTTCGTCTTCGTAATAATCGTCAAACGTGAACTCATCGTTGTCAGCATCCTTTTCGTCATTTTCCTGAATTACTGATTCTTCTTCCGGTGTCGGATTATCCGATTCAAGTTCCAGAACGGGGTTTTCTTCTAGTTCTTTCTTAATGCGCTGCTCGAGTTGCATAGTCGGGATTTCCAAAAGCTTTATCACTTGTATTTGCTGAGGCGATAGCTTCTGGAGCAATTTCTGTTGTAATGTAAGTTTTTGCTCCATATCCCATTTTGTTACTCCGTAAAATTAACATTTTTTTCGGAGGTAATCTTTCAAAAAAAAAAATTAAAACTCGGCGCTTTTGGGTGTGCGCGGAAATGCAATCACGTCGCGAATATTGCCCATTCCGGTTACAAACAAAATAAAGCGCTCGAAACCAAGGCCAAAGCCGCTGTGCTCTACCGAGCCAAAACGGCGGGTATCCAAATACCACCACATTTCTTCGGCCGGAATATCCATCTCTTTCATGCGGGCTTCCAGCTTTTCGAGGTCTTCCTCACGCTGCGAACCACCTATAATTTCACCAATTTGCGGGAACAAAACATCCATGGCGCCAACTGTTTTGCCATCGTCGTTCTGTTTCATGTAAAATGCCTTTATCTCTTTCGGATAATCAGTTAAAATTACCGGGCGCTCGAAATGCTTTTCAACAAGGTAGCGCTCGTGTTCGCTCTGCAGGTCCACGCCCCAGTCAACCGGAAACTGGAATTTCTTTTTCTTGTATGGTTTCGAATTTTTCAGAATATCAATCGCTTCAGTGTATGAAATCCTGACAAAATCGTTGTTCAGCACAAATTGCAGCTTTTCAATCAAATCCATCGAACGTTGGTCCTGTGGTTTGCTTTTTTCTTCCTGTTTTAAACGGCTGGCAAGAAATTGCAGATCGTCCATACAATTTTCCAGTGCATGTTTTATTAACGATTTCAAGAAGTCCTCAGCCAGATCCATATTGTCTTTCAAATCGTAGAAAGCCATTTCGGGTTCAATCATCCAGAACTCGGCCAGGTGGCGGGTTGTATTCGAATTTTCGGCACGGAAAGTTGGCCCGAACGTATAAATCTCGCCCAGCGCCAATGCCCCCAGTTCGCCTTCCAACTGCCCCGAAACGGTAAGGTTTGTTGCCTTCCCAAAAAAGTCTTGTGAGTAATCAACACCTCCATCTTCTGTCAAAGGCGGATTTTTAGCATCGAGTGTAGAAACCTTAAACATTTGCCCTGCACCCTCAGCATCGCTGGCTGTAATAATTGGAGTGTGAAGGTATTTAAACCCATTTTCGTGAAAATATTTATGAATAGCAAATGCCATCTCGTGACGAATACGAAATACTGCTCCGAAAGTGTTAGTTCGGAAACGCAGGTGTGCATTTTCGCGTAAAAATTCCAGAGTATGACGTTTGGGCTGAATCGGAAATTTTTCCGGATCGGCTTTACCCAACAGTTCAACTTCTTTTGCAATCAGTTCAATATTCTGCCCGCTTCCGGCCGATTTGGCAAGTTCGCCGGTAACTGCCAGTGCCGCTCCGGTATTAATATCGCGCAGTAAAGCTTCGTCGAAACTCTCAACGTCAACCACCACCTGAAGATTATGAATTATTGAACCATCATTTAAGGCAATAAAGTTTACATTCTTACTTCCTCTTTTTGTGCGTACCCAACCTTTTGCTACTACTACTTTTCCTGCTTCACCTTCCTGAAGAATATCTTTAATTTTCAACCTAGTCATTTTCTAATATTTAATCTATCGAAATTTGAGGCTACAAATTTATATTTTCTGTGCAATAAACAGGTAATTGAAAGTAAATTAGAAGTTTTTTTTATGAATTGATTTCTTTTTGATAAGATACCTCTAGTATAAAATTTGTAATTTTTAAAATTACCGACCATGCGCAAGTTTTTCGAATTAGATGTGTCAAACCTGTATAATAATTTATAAATAGAAATTAATACAATTAAAAACATGAAGAATTTAAGAAAACTATCAGGTTTATTTTTAGTAGTGACAGGTTTGTTTTTGTTTAACTCGTGCAATAAAAACGAAGCGGTAACAGAAGATTTTGTCGCTAAAACAACAGTGAGAGACTACATCGGCATGATTAACTCTTTTACACTTTTAGCAGAAGAAGAATTAACAAGCAGCGATAACGGATTGAAATCAGCTTCATTTTCCGACTGTTTAAATATAACCGTTCACCCAAATGAAGACGGTAATTTCTGGCCCCGTAGCTGGACCCTCGATTTTGGCACAGAAAACTGTGAAACTTACCTTGAACATAACAAAAGAGGAAAAATTCATGTATCGTTATCCGACTGGTGGAAAAACGAAGGCTCGTTCAGAGAGATTACTTTCGAAGATTTTTATTTTAATGATAACAAAATGGAAGGTGTAAAAACCATTCTCAATACAGGAAAAAACGAGGCCGGTAATTTAACTTTCACTAAAAAAATTACTGATGCCAAACTTACATATACTGATAGTACTTCAATGATATGGTCGTGCGAAAAGCAGAGCGAACAGGTTGAAGGTGGTGAAACCATTTTATTTGCCGATGATGTTTGGTCGGTTACCGGTGACGGTTCAGGGATTAACCTCGACGGGAAAAACTACACCATGGAAATAACCACTGCATTAGTTTATAAAAAAGGTTGTTTCTACCCGGTTAGCGGAGTTGTTGAAATTTCGACTGAAGGAGAAGAGCTGAAAGTAATAAATTACGGCGACGGCGAATGCGACAAAACAATTACTGTAACTGTGGGCGATGTAACTGAAACAGTAGAACTCTAAAACAGAATTGGATACTAAAATTAATTGGAGTACTAACACGAAGGTATCTCTGTTGATATTCCAATTAATTTCTCGCTAAAAAAATCAGTGAAAGAATAGTCTGAATAAGTTTGCAAATAAACCCTAAAAGGTGTTATTTTATTATCTGGCTAATTATTAAAACAATAGAGCCTTAAAAACAATTTAATATGAAAATCACGGAAGAGATAAAAATAAGCGATAATGGTTTTGTGTTCAATTCTAAAACCGGCGATTCGTTTAACCTTAACCCGTTTGGGTTAGAATTGATAACACTAATTTCGGAAGAAAAAGATTTTGACAACATCAGGGAAAATTTGCTGGAGAAATACGATGTTGATGACCTTACATTCGAAAAAGATTTTTACGAATTCTGTGCCCTGTTAAAACATCACCAGATAATTGCACAGGGCAATCCGCTGGATTTTAAATAATCGGGAAAATATGGCAAAACAAAAAATAACTCTTGCAGTTACCGGACTGAACAATACCGATAATCCGGGGCCGGGTGTACCTGTAATACGCGGGGCAAAAGAGTCGGTCGATTTTGAAGTTCGTGTAATCGGGCTGGTCTATGAAAACCTCGAGCCGGGTATTTACATGGAAGATTTGTGCGACCGTATTTTCCAGGTTCCGTATCCCTCTTCCGGATCGGATGAATTAATTGAGCGGATTGAAAAAATTCATCAGCAAGAGAAAATAGATGTACTGATTCCCAATTTCGATGCCGAACTTTTTTCGTTTATGAAAAACGAACAACGATTACGCGAACAGGGTATTCATACATTTTTACCTACATTAAAACAGTTTCAGGAACGCGATAAGGATAAACTCCATGAATTTGGTAAAAACTATGGCGTAAAAGTACCGCAAAGCATTAACCTGGGCAGTACCAGTCAGATTTCTGATATGGAAGACAAGTTTGATTACCCGGTTATGATAAAAGGGCAGTTTTACGATGCCTACGAAGCCAACAACGAAGAACAGGTAAAACAGGCATTTAGTAAAATTTCAGCCAAATGGGGTTTCCCGGTAATTGCACAGGAATTTATAAAAGGTACCGAAGTAAATGTAATTGCCCTCGGCGATGGAAAAGGAAACACAATTGCAGCCGTACCTATGCGCAAGCAATACATTACCGATAAAGGAAAAGCCTGGGGAGGTATTACCCTTGCCGACGAAAAAATGATGGAGCTTACCCGGATGATTATCCAAAAAACAAAATGGAAAGGCGGGATGGAGCTCGAACTAATTAAAAATAACAAAGGAGAATATTACCTGATTGAGATTAATCCGCGAATTCCGGCCTGGGTTTACCTCGCAGTTGGTGCAGGGCAGAATATTCCGGACGCCTTAATTAAGCTTGCCCTGGGATGGAAAGTAAAACCAATGACTGAATATAAAATCGGAAAAATGTTTGTACGATATTCTTACGACATGATTGTGGATTTAGAGAAATTTGCAGCCATATCGATGAATAAAGAAATATAAAAACAATTAACAATGAGCAAATTAGCATACGAAAAACCAGTAATCAGCAAAATAACGGCAGGTGTTCCCAGCAAATTTGGGCTACCTTCAAAGCAAAAAATAATTTCTGAAATCGACGGTATTCCTGTATCAGAATTGATGGAAGAATATGGTTCGCCATTATTTGTGTTATCGGAGCAAACAATAAGAGACACCTACGCCGAAGCAAAACAGGCTTTTGAAACCCGTTATCCGAAAGTGCAGTTTGCCTGGTCATACAAAACCAATTACCTCAATGCGGTATGCAGCATTTTTCACGACGAAGGTTCGTGGGCTGAGGTGGTTTCGGGTTTCGAGTTCGAAAAAGCGCTGTCGAACGGAGTAAACGGGTCGAATATTATTTTTAACGGGCCCGAAAAGTCGGAAGAAGACTTAACGCTGGCAATTAACCACAACGCCATCATCCACATCGACCATTTCGACGAATTGTACCTGCTGATTGAAACCACGCGCAAACTGAACAAAAAAGCGCGGGTTGCCATTCGTATTAACCTCGATGCAGGCATTTACCCCATGTGGGACCGTTTTGGATTTAACTACGAAAACGGCGAAGCATGGAATGCAATTAACCGGATTATGCTGGCAGAAAACCTCGATTTAATCGGGTTACATACTCACATTGGCACTTACATTATGTCCACTTCTGCTTATGCAATTGCTGCCACAAAGTTGTCGAATTTGTACATGGCAACACACCGTAAGTTCGACCACTGGCTAAAATACATTGACTTGGGCGGTGGTTTCGCTTCAAAAAATACACTGAAAGGTGCTTATATGCCGGGCTCAGAAACATGTCCATCGTTCGACGAATACGCTGAGGCAATTTCAAATGCCATTATTTCATCTGAAATACCCCACGAAAACTTACCGGTACTTTTCCTTGAAACAGGACGTGCCTTAATCGATGATGCAGGGTATTTGCTCACTACTGTTCTGGCCAATAAGAGGTCAACCCAAGGACGCAGGACAATGGTTATCGATGCCGGGGTAAACCTGCTTTTTACTTCGTTTTGGTATAACCTGGGAGTTTTTCCTTCAAAAGAAAATTCGGCACATGTGGAAGAAACAACCATTTACGGCCCGCTTTGTATGAATATCGATGTAATTCGCGATGCCATTAATTTCCCGCAGGCAAAAACCGGCGACCAGCTGGTTATTGAACGGGTTGGCGCATATAATATGACACAATGGATGCAGTTTATTACCTACCGCCCCAATGTGATTCTGATTGATACCGAAGAAAAAACACATATTATCAGGAAAAAAGAAGAACTGGATTCGATGCAAAAATTTGAGCTGAATCCGAAAAAGTAAAATGCCTATGAAGATAAAATCCCTGGGTGGTAAAGAGGTTATTTATTCAGTATTAAACAGCTATTCGCAGGTATTTTTTTCAACGTCGAAATTGCTGGCTCTGTTTTTAGTACTGATTAGCTTTTTCGATTATGGCGCCGGAATTGGAGGCCTGCTGGCTGTAATTATTGCCAATTCGTTAGCCTGGGGATTAGGATATAATAAATACATGTTAACTACTGGCCTGTACGGATTTAACGCTTTGCTTGTGGGTCTTGGTATTGGTTTATTTTATCAGCCCTCAATTGAAGTTTACCTACTTATTGCTGTTTCATCGGTAATCACATTTTTTCTTACCATTGTATTTCAGGGTGTTCTTGGTAAATACGGGCTGCCATTTTTAAGTGTCCCTTTTCTGTTTGCCATCTGGATTGTGGCAATTTCCGGAAGCAGCTTATCGGCGCTGAATATTAGCGAACGAGGTATATTTACCTACAACGAACTTTATGCTCTAGGCGGCCAGACATTTGTCGATTTATACGACTTTTTCGAAAATGGTATCCGGTCTTCCTTTATTAAAATTTATTTTCATTCGCTTGGGGCCATATTTTTCCAGACCCATTTGCTGGCAGGAATTGTTATTGCTATCGGACTGATTATTTATTCCCGCATAACCTTTGTTCTGTCATTACTGGGATATTCTGTAGCCTGGTTGTTTTACCGGATTGTTGGTATCGAATTCAACTCTCTGGGATACACTTTCATCGGATTCAACTACATATTAACGGCCATAGCTCTTGGTGGTTATTATCTTGTTCCCGGAAGAGTGAGTTTTGGCTGGATTATTCTCCTGCTACCGGCTGTTGTTTTAATTACAACCAGTACCCAGCAAATATTTCTGATTTTTAAAATCTCGCCTTATTCATTGCCCTTCAACATCGTGGTTTTAATGTTTTTATATGCACTAAAACTGAGAGAACAGCGTCCGAAAAAGCTGGTTGAAACTCCTGTACAGTTAGGCAAACCCGAAAAAAACCTTTATTTGTATTCCGGCAATCTGAAACGATTTCCGGCAGCTTACCCGGTATCGGCCAACCTGCCTTTTTACGGCGAATGGATCGTGAGCCAGGGGCACAACGGCGAACATACCCATAAAGGTGAATGGCGCCATGCCTGGGACTTTGTGATTAACGGCCGCGACGGGAAACAATTTAAAGGCCAGGGCGATTATACCGAAGATTACCACTGTTTTGGGAAGGCGGTGTTAGCACCGTTCGATGGTACGGTAACAGAAGTGGTCAATTCAGTTCAGGATAATATTATTGGCGATGTAAATACCAAAAATAACTGGGGAAATACGGTAATTATAAAACACAACGATTATTTATATGCCAAACTGAGCCACCTGAAACACCAGTCGGTTGAGGTAAAGGTTGGCGACCATGTAAAAACGGGACAGCAACTGGCGAAATGCGGGAATTCAGGACGATCGCCATACCCTCACCTGCATTTTCAATTTCAGGTAACACCGTATATTGGCTCTGCCACACTCGATTATCCGTTTGGGCACTATTTGCAGAAAGAAAAAAACGGTTACTCGCTTAAAAATTTTGAATTTCCTGAGAATAACCAGGTTGTTGTAAACCCGGCAAAAAACGAAGTTCTGTCAAAAGCACTTCATTTTATTCCCGGACAACGATTTAATGTAACGGTTGATGTAGAGTCGGAAAAAGAGAAATGGCAAAAGCTGGCAGGCACATTCTCCTGGATTGTTGAAACCGATGTATATAACTCTACTTACATTAAATGCGAAAACGACGGAGGCCTGGCATACTTGCATAACAACGACGACTTACACTACTTCACAAATTTTACAGGCACAAAAAATTCTGCACTGTACTGGTTTTTTATTTCGTTGTTTAAAGTGCCGATGGGTTTTCTCCCCAACAGTAAAATTACCGACTATATACCGCTGAACATGATGTTTGGCGGAATACTCAAATTTTTACAGGACTTTATAGCCCCGGTATTTCTGTTTTTAAAGGTCGGTTACACTCTGCGAATGAAAGAGGCAGGCGGAATTCTGTCGTCGGACGATTTGGAAATGAGTGCCCGGGCTACAAAAAAAATTGCAGGGCGCGAGACAAAAACTTACCAGTCGGAAATTAAAATAGGTGAAAAAGGAGAAATAGAAATTGTAGTTATATTTAAAGAAGCAAAGATTAAGATAATATGTCGAAACGAATTGGAATAACACTGTTTCTGTTTCTGTTTTTGTTTGCTGCTTCGGCACAAAAAAAATGGAATTATATTGAAGCCGACAAGAAATCGTACGAACTCTTTCAGCAAAAAAAATGGGCCGAGCTTATTGATTTTTCTGATGAAGTTCGTAAGCAGGGAATGGATTTTTTCTACCTGCAGGCACGAACCGGAATTGCATATTACAACTTAAAAAGATACCGTAAAGCAACTTCATATTTTTTAGATGCATGGGAAAACGACCAGTCTTTCGAGTGGTTGCAGGAATACCTCTATTATAGTTTAATTTATGGGGGAAGAGCCACCGAAGCAACCAAACAAGCAGCGAAGTTCACCCCGGCTATGCAACAAAAAATTGGTTACTCAAAAAGTAAGGCAACAAGGCTTGCGCTGGAAGGGGGCTATACTTTTAATCCCGATTTCGGGCAGCTTACCAATGCCCCGCACGACGAGCAGGCAAATGTAGGCGATGATTACGGTGAGGCTTTTTACCTAAAAAACTATCACTTCGAGTCGGTCGACTTTGCCCACCAGGTTGCACCGGGTTTTGGCATAAACCACAATTTTACAGCTATTAATATTAACCGCGAAGAAAGAATTAACTGGGGGTATCAAAGTTCATTCCCAATAAAAATTAAACAGTACCAGTACCTTATCAATCCATATTTTGTGCTTGGGAAGAAACTTTATGTTTCACCTTCACTAAATGTAATCTGGGGAAATTCAGATTTATACCTCGGTGGTTTAAGGAATGATATGAAATTTTACTATTCTGCTCCTTTCAAATTCTCCGATATCATATTTACTACCTCGGTGTGGTCGCATTTCGGAAACTTTTCGCCGGGGGCTGAAATAAACCGGGCAAATATTTACGACAAAGGATTTACCCAGCTTTCGGCATGGTTAACTTATTATCCGTTTTCGAATACCAACTTTTATATCACTCCCCGGGTTTATTTCAAAAGCGACACAGAAAATGGATTTGGCTATAATACTTTTGGTATTTCAAGTGGTGTGCAATTGGGGCCTTTTCATTTTTACGGGCAGTATTTAAAAGGCGATATGAAAAACTTTATCGAATCGGCAGGTTACATTATTGCAAATTTTCCGGGAAGATCGGAACGCAAATTTTCAGGCAGCATATATTTCCCGGTATGGAAAAAATATCAGTTTGTATTCAGGTACATTAACCAGGATATTTTTGAAACTTACCAGGTTTACTCCAACCTGCAACCAGTAAATTCAATAGAATATAAATACATAAAACATACTTTTACAGGCGGAATATCATGGAATTTTTAAAGAATAAAATAGTATTACTGTTATTTGTACTCGCTGTAACCCCTTCGGTTGCACAGGTAAATCAGCAGGCTCTCGAGGCAGCATTTTCAGCAAGTTACGGACACGAAAAAAGCGGCGATTTTTCGGCTGCCATGGACGATTTAAAAAAAGTGTATAACGAAGAGTCGTACGAAATGAACCTGAGGCTGGGATGGCTGAATTACAATGCCGGGCTTTTCGACGAATCGATTATTTTTTACACCAACGCGCAAAAATTAAAGCCTTACTCCGAAGAGGCCCGTTTTGGACTGATTCTGCCCAAAGCTGCCCTTGGAAGATGGAACGAGGTGATAGAACTCTACAATAAAATTCTTGAAATAAATCCCAATAATACGGTTGCACTGTACAGGCTTGGGCTGGTTTATTACGGGCGAAAAGATTACAGCAAGGCAGAGCCCCTGTTTAAAAAAGTGGTGGATTTATACCCGTTTGGATATGATGGCCTGCTTATGCTGGGCTGGACATCTTATTTTCTGGGAAATTACAACCAGGCAAAAGTGCTTTTTAATAAAGTTAAGCTGTATAATCCCGGCGATGAGTCGGCAACAGAAGGATTACAGCTAATAAAATAAAAATCAACACCATGAAAAAATCACTCCTGTTTATCGCATTTTTGTTTCTGTTAACAGCAACAAAAGCACAGGTTACACTCGATAAAAAATATGATTTTTCGGCGGCAGTGGTAAAATTGGAAACCCTTGGGTACAAATACTTCCTGATGGATGTTCCCAGCTCGCAATGCCGGATTTATAACTCCGACCATTCGCTTTACAAAACAATTAACTGCACAACCCCAACCAACAGTCATTACCTGGCCGATGTTAAATTTATTTCTGAAAACCTTTTCGATAACGATGCAGGGATTGAGCTGCTTTACACATACTACAAATATATTCCAACACAAACCTCCTATTATTACGAATACGACAGTAAAGTAATTAACGAAGATGGTTCTTTAATTGTAAACATCGACGGTGCGCGGTACAATTACGTTAACCAAACCGGGGAGAATGAATACAAATTATTTTCGTATTGCTACGACTACTCTGTTTTCCCGGAAATAATATGGACAAACATTTACAACCTGCCCGGCGAACCTGTAGTAAGTGCACGAATGAATAATAATGAACCCGAATTCGGGTTAAATGCCTTTCCTAACCCGGCAACACAAACCGTAAAAGTGGCTTATAACCTGCCCGAAAAAGTTGATACCGGAATTTTGCACCTCATCGATAACAATGGCAGGCAGGTAAATCAGTTTATTGTTGACCACCACACCGACCACCTTTTGATTGATGTGGAAGGATTAAACAGCGGAGTGTATCATTATTTTATTGAATACGGAAATACCAGAACAGACTCGAAAAAGCTGGTGGTTCGGTAGGGTTTAACTTAAAACCGTCCGATACCCACCTCCGGACGGGCAGGAATCGGACGGCAAAGGATAAATAGCAGTCAGTACAATTAACCGGGCTATCCTTTGCTGTCGGTCCTTATCCTTTGCCGTTGGTTTCAACCAACGGACTATAAAGAATTAATATTTTTATGGGCTTCAGCCCTTCATTCTCTCAAAACCATATTGTTTTAAAAACAATTCAACCTCTTGTTCCCATGTCATCTTTCTATGATGCTCATCCTGGATTTTAATATAATTGCGGACTTTATCCACATGCGAATGACTTACAGAAACAGCAAAATAATCGTCCTGCCAGCTAAATTTATATGGCATTACCTTTTGTTTATTTACCCAATACGAGCTTTCGCCTTTTAGCTGGTGCATAACACCGGAAATATTTTGTTGTTTACCCAGATTGATTAGGGCATGCACATGATCTTTATGGGCATTAATATAATCAAGAAAAATCCCTTTTTCCTGCGCCTGCTCCCTGAAATGCGACAATAAAGCTGGACGGAAGGAATGAGAAATGATGTTGTTCCTGTTTTTTGTACTCCAGACACAATGGAGCCAGATTTTGGTGAATGACATGGTGTTTGATTTTGTTGAATTCAAATTTAATGGAATTAGTTGATTAAGGGCTAAAGCCCAACAATCTTCTTTTGCACTAATTATCCGTCCCTTAAAAGGGACGGCAAAGGATAATCTTTCAATGCTAATCTTTCTATCCTTTGCCGTTGGTTTCAACCAACGGTTTATAAATTATCAGATGTTGGGCTTTAGCCCTTAATGTGAACAGATTGGATTAAAGCCCGATATTCTTATTTTGCTTACTATTCGTCCCTTAAAAGGGACGGCAAAGGATATAGCTACCCGATTTAAACTTTTCTATTCTTTGCCGTCGGTTTCAACCAACGGACAAAAAAAGGATGCACCTCTGTGCACCCTTTCTGTTTAACTATTAAACTTAATGTAAAGGTAGATAAGCGGCCAGGTTAACCAGCCCCATTTTCTTCGTCTTTTTCGTTTTTGGCTTTTACAAACCGTTTGCTAAGGTCTTCGGCAATCGATTTGGCGCCCGGAATAT
>JBDLJS010000098.1:0-15026 GCA_039714235.1 Bacteroidota bacterium
CAAAGAAATTATCGATTTTAAAGAGGCGATAATTTTTGCATTTCTTGGTGTTTTGCGGGTTCAGGGTATAAACAACTGCCTGGCATCGGTTACCGGAGCACCAAAAGACAATTGTGGTGGAGTGATTCATTAAGTATTAAAACAAAAAGTTAATTGAAACGCGTTTCAATTAACTTATATGCAATAATTGATTTATCTAGTGGTTCAGATGATTTTACCAACCAATTTTGGCACCATTACCTTTTAAAAATTAGTTCACAGTTAATTTAGATTATTGTTTGTAACAATGACTTCAATTACTCCGTAAGAATCGCTATTTGACAAATTGTCGCCAGGAGAGTAGAGAAATTATATATAATAATTAAACAACAAAATTAGTAGAATAACAATAGCACAAACAACCCAGAAATTTAATCCGTATCTCCTTTTAAACCGTTCAGCAAATATTACAAACGATAACGACCTTAAAATCAGTTTTGCTGTCTTTTACCATCTTGTCAGCCTGCTCTTTTCCAAAAAGTTCAACCAGCTCTATATAGACTGAATCCGGTATTTTATCTTTTAAATCTCTGTTATCCATGTTTTATAATCGTTGCTCAAATAAACATTAAAGAATATATAAAAATCTTGGTTTTAGTATTAAATAGCTACTCTTTAACAAACTTATTAATGTACTGCCGAAACAGTTCTTCATTATCAAACAATGTTCGGTACAACTCCTTAACAGGGTATATCTGGTTGTCGCTATAGTTAAGAAATTGAAAATTACCTTCGTCATTTAAATAAACGATACCAGGAATAAAAGCTCTGAGTGAATTAGTTTGAATACACAATTTAAAATATAAACCTGACCGTCTCGCCTCACTAATATTTCTTTTCTTGACATAATCTTTGAAGATGCGAGGTGTTACAGGAAACAGATTCTTTTGATATAAGCTAAAAGTGGCAACAGGAATTTCATTTTCCAGAACATAACACTCAGCCCCATCAATTGTTAATTTACTGTTCGACATGTATGATAATAAATCAATAGAATCTTTGATTAATACATCACTATGTATTAGCAGAAGAGGGACAATAAAATAGGATATAACCTTATTGGTATCTAACTTAAAATTAATATTGTCTTTTCTAATGCGTTCACCATATTTTTCAACCCAATTAACTTGCGTAAGAGGCTTTAAAGCATCTGGGTAAAAGTTTTTTAATGAATCTAATTCAGATATTTTAGATTTTATATCTTTTTTAAACTCTGAGTCTTCCTGTTTTTTATGATTAGTACAACCTAAAAAAACTAAAACAAAAATTAATAGAAATAATCTATTCATAATTAAATAACTTTTAATAATTACTCACAATAAAAGGTTTTTCTAATGTCTCTCCTACTTTAGGGAAGCCGTCTCTATCAATTTCACTAAATAATATTACATCCTCATTTACTTGTAAACCTATTATCTCAAACAATTGTATACTTTCACCGGTAGACTTATCAATTCTTGTAAAAGTAAAAGTGCCAGATTCACCTCCAAGTATGCCTCTATTGATAAATGTATTGTTCGCATTCTCAATTTTGGTTATCTTTAGCTGACTACATTCGTAATGACATTTCCCTGACCACTGATATAACGAGCCTTTTAGATAGTCTACATCTACTCTAAAATTATAATCATCTGGATTCATACCTTGTGTTAAATCTGACATACCAGGAAGCCCTTCTATGTTCAATGCTATATATAAACCTGCAACTGCCAAATGCCAGGAAAGAGATGCAAAATTGTTTACTTCATATATTCTTTCAACTGCTCTAATACATCCAAGATTTGAATATTGTGTTGAACAATTCTCACACTCACAATTCGTATGCTGCTTACTTCCGCAACAAGGGCAATGCTGATCCGGAGGATCATCCTGAGTTCCGCCATCACCATCAGGATCTGATGGATTATCACCACCGCTCGTACTTACTTCTGAACCATAAACAACCCAGGTTGCCGAAGTGGGAGTTTGACCGGTTTGTTGCACCTCCGCAGGAGTGCTACCCGGAGTTCCTATTATAGTAACACAACCGTCTTCTGCTGTGTAACCTCCATCATATTCCTGTACATCATCGCAAATTACATAAATATCATCTCCCATATCGAAAACCAAAATTGGTGCCACTGCATTGCAGTTATAAGTGCTAATTAACATTCCCAAAACTAGCATTATTCCGGGAATCAATTTATTTCTGTTCATAACAAATATTTAAGGATTAGTTTTTAATTAATTTTCGGGTTAGTCTTAATCCATTATACTGGATTTCAACAAAATAAATACCTGGTAAAACCTGCAACAATAATTCTTTACTATAACTTCCGGGAAAATAATATTGACTTTTATATTCCTGACTTATAATCTTCCCAGAGCCATTATAAATACTAATATTTACGTTGCCCGCCTCTTTCACCTTAAAATCAACTTTAATCCTGTTTTCAAACGGATTTGGATAAATGTTAAAATTTATACCTTCATTTGCATTATTAGTATTAATTAAATCAACTGAATTAAAAGAATAAGTTTGATTAATTTGTTTGGTCTTGATACTTTGTTTAAGTACAATATATCCGGGTGCACCAGGTTCTTTTATTGAAGGGATAGTCGATATAATATTTCCCGATAAAAAGGCAACGCTATCGGTTGTCGTTAAAGATAAGGTAACATTACCAATATTTTTTTTGATAAATTCACCTATACTACTCCTTGATACCAAATTTAAATTATTGAAATATACTTTGTTACCTTGCACAAATCCATTGCTGGCAGTATGTGTTAAGTCAGAATCCCAGTTTGTTTTTATGTTATAATTGTTTTGTTTAACTGAGATTTGAATTTTTTGAATTTCTTCTGCCTCTTTACCAGACCAATCATAAACAATTAACTCTCCTTCCCATTCTCCGTCTATGTTTATATCCTCATTCTGTCTTTCTATAATTTTGGTGAAGCTGTCAGGTATTAATCCTAAATCGTTAAAACTATTATGTAATTTATTATCATGTTGTTTTGCAGATTTAAGGTTATCTGCATCAGATAATTCTTCTAATCGCACTTTAGCTTGCTTATAGTCCTGATTTGCTGCAAGTTCATAATATTTAACTGCTTTGTCGAAATCAGTTTCTACATAATATCCATTTTCGTAACATATACCAAGCATAAAAAGTGATGGCGCAAAATCATCTTTCTCTCCTTTACTAAATAAATGAAAAGCCTTATTATAGTCCTGGTCAGTTCCTAAACCTTTAAAATACATATACCCCATTGCATATTGGCCTTTAGAACTATTTTTATCGCTACTTTTTTTGAAATACCTTACGGCATTTTTAAAGTTTTGCTTTACACCATTTCCATTTTTATACACTTTTCCCAGTTCAAGCAACGATGCGTTATTATCATTGTCAGCACTTATCTGGAAATATTTAATGGCTTTTTGTAAGTTTTTTTCCACACCTAAGCCTTGTTCAAACATTTTACCTAAAAAAAATTGTGCAATGGGCTCATTTTCCAAAGCAGCTTGTTCAAATAAGCTAAATGCCAGTTCGTAATCTTTTTCATAACCTTTTGCCCCGCTCAAATAGTTGACACCTTCGGTTACTAATTTCCAAACTTCCGGATCCTTTACCGATGGTGTAAGCTGAGTTTTGTATTGACCAAACCCATATTTGACATAAAAGATTAATATAATAATTAGTATATTTTTTCTCATAATAATTCTGTTGTTGATTTTATCTTTATAAATTTATCTACATTACCATATGGCAAGTGTGAGAGACATGAAGCAGATACATCAGAAATTAAATTTCTGAAAAGATATTCCCCTGCGCTTGTACCGGTGGTGCTAAACAGTGGTCATGCGTAAACTCTTCCTCCCCGGTTGGGGAAAATTGCCGGGGAGGATTTTACTCAATTTTAAGTGGATGTATTTTTACTGAATGAATCATTTTGATAATGGTTTAAGGGTAACTTTGCCCTTGGGTATTATAATTTCAAATTTATGGTTTGTAATTACTAAAAACAATATGTTGCAAAACACCAATTCACCACAAAACACTTATTATCAATGACTTTCCCCCCCCACGCATCAATTTCACATGTTTTATAACAGAAGTACATAAGGGTTACCTTTCAAATTCTTTTCAACTCAATTAAGAATCGGTATAACCTATTTTTTCAGAGGCGATAAAAATCATACTGAATATTATGGTTTTACCTATATTTGTTTCTTTCAAAAAATTAAACAGAATTAACAATGAAAAAGATTTCAATGATTGGGATGCTGTTATTAGCATTCTTTATTTTCAACCAACAGGTTTCAAACGGATGCACCAATTTTTTAATCTCCAAAGGAGCATCGGTTGATGGTTCAACAATGATAACCTATGCAGCTGACTCGCATACTTTATTTGGAGAGTTATATTATCAACCGGCGCAGGATCACCCGGAAGGCGCCATGCGCGATATTTACGAATGGGACACCGGAAAATACCTGGGACAAATACCTCAGCCGGCACACACATACAGTGTAATTGGAAATATGAACGAATTCCAGTTAGCCATTGGCGAAACTACCTATGGTGGCAGAGCTGAATTATCGAGCCAGACAGGTGCAATTATGGACTATGGCAGTTTGATTTACGTTACACTGCAACGTGCCAAAACAGCACGCGAAGCCATTGAAGTAATGACCGATCTGGTTGCCGAGTTTGGTTATTACAGTTCTGGCGAATCGTTCTCTATCTCCGATCCTGAAGAAGTTTGGATTCTTGAATTGATTGGTAAAGGTGAAGGTGAAAAAGGTGCTGTTTGGGTGGCACAGCGCATTCCTGACGGTTTTATAAGCGGACATGCGAACCAGGCGCGTATAACAAATTTCCCGTTAAACAATTCTAAAAATTGTGTTTATTCAACCGACGTAATATCGTTCGCCCGTGAAAAAGGATGGTATAATGGAACAAATAAAAATTTTAGCTTCTCAGATGTTTATGCACCTGTTGATTTTGGCGGTGCCCGTTTTTGCGATGCACGGGTTTGGGCTGGATTTAACAAAGTTGCTTCCGGAATGGAAACCTATACCGAATATGCCAAAGGATTAATTGAACATGGTGGTGATAATAATTTTCCGGTTAACCGTATGCCGTTGTGGGTTAAACCAGACAAACAACTTTCGGTTCAGGATGTAATGGGAATGATGCGCGACCATTTTGAAGGAACCGATTTGGATATGACCAAAGATTTGGGTGCAGGCCCGTTTAAGCTCCCATACCGCTGGAGGGGTTTAACCTGGGAAGTAGATTCTGTTGCGTATTGTAACGAGCGTGCAATTTCAACCCAGCAAACTGGTTTTTCGTTTGTGACCCAGAGCCGCAACTGGCTGCCCGACCCGATAGGTGGTATTTTGTGGTTTGGAGTAGACGATGCTTCGAGTACCTGCTACGCACCAATGTATTGTGGAATTAACGAAATACCTGAATGTTTTGAAGTTGGTAACGGCGATATGCTAACCTACAGCGAAACTTCAGCGTTCTGGGCATTCAACCAGGTGACAAATTTTACTTACCTGCGCTACAGCTATATGATTCAGGATGTGCAACTGATTCAGAAAGAGCTGGAAGATAAATTTGTGGCTTATGTACCGGTAATTGATAAAGCCGCCGAAACGCTTTATAATACTGTAAGCGAGGAGAAGGCCAGAAAATTTATTACAGAATATTCTGTTAACGAAGCAAATAACATGACCAAACGCTGGAAAGAACTGGGACAGTATCTGTTGGTAAAATACCTCGACGGAAACATTAAACGCGAAAAAGACGGAAAATTTGAACGTACTGAAACCGGTATGCCTGTAGGGCCAATATTTGCCGGTTATCCCGATTGGTGGTACAAAGCCATTGTGAACTCAACCGGCGACCATTTTAAAGTTATTGGGGAGAGTCATTAAGAGGGAAGCAGGAAGTTGGATGACCGATGACAGGCAACGGAAGTCAGAAACCAGTCTCAACTTTCGATCTCAATTGGTAATTGTAAAGCCAGAAGCTAGTTGTAAGCAACCTGAAAGCTCTAATTCCCTGATTGATTGGCAAAAAATAACAAAATAGTACCTAAAATAAGTTTGGCATAATAAAAAAAATACTATTTTTGCAGCCGATTTTATGCAATCTCTATTTTGTCGGTTGACAGATTATATTGCCAACTTATTAAAAAAGAAAATAAAATGGACTTAGTAAAATTAGTAGAACAAGAATTCGCGGTAGAAAAAGAGTTCCCGAAATTCGGTGCAGGCGATACAATTACCGTTAGTTATAAAATTAGGGAAGGTAACAAAGAGAGGATTCAGAATTTCCGTGGTGTGGTTATCCAGATTCGCGGTAGAGAACATACAAAAACATTTACCATTCGTAAAATATCAGGTAACATTGGTGTAGAAAGAATCTTTCCATTGAGTTCACCTTTCATTGAAAGTATTGAGGTTAACAAACACGGTAGCGTACGTCGAAAGAGGTTATTTTACCTGCGCGGCTTAACCGGTAAAAAAGCCCGTATCAAAGAAAAAAGATACTAAAAAGAATTACGATACAATTGAAAAAGGTTTCCGTCAGCTGACGAAAACCTTTTTTTATGTCCGCACTCCAGATATCTTCACTTTTTTTGTAATCAATTTCAGGTTACGCCTACTTATGTTATTCAAATCATTAATTTTAAATCTTTCATATTAAAACTTGAATAATGAAAATCATTTTATCTCTTTTGTTACTTTGTAGTATTGCTGTTTCAACAGGTAATGCACAAGGCACAAGGCTACTCAGACAACCGACTATTTCTTCAGAAAGTATTGTATTTGTTTATGCAAACGACCTCTGGAAGGTTGACCGTGAAGGCGGAGATGCCATACGGCTTACTACCAACGAAGGAGAAGAGTCGAATCCCCATTTTTCGTTCAACGAAAAGTGGATTGCTTTCTCTGCACAGTATGAAGGCAACACCGATGTTTACGTTATTCCTGCTGAAGGAGGCTCTCCAAAACGGTTAACCTGGCATCCTGGTGGCGACATCATTCAGGGATGGACACCCGAAGGCGAGGTTTTGTTTCGTTCAGGCAGAGAAGCCAGGCCAACTCAAACTAACAAATTTTACAAAGTCTCTTTGAACGGTGGTTTGCCAATAGCTTTGGAAATTCACAGGGCTGCATTTGGTGAATTATCGCCGGATGGAAAGCAAATTGCCTACGTTCCCATAACCTTCTGGGATCCTGAGTGGAGAAATTACCGCGGCGGACAGGCCATGCCAATATGGATTGTGGATATGGAAACCAAAAAATTAATCCGCACACCACAACCTACCAATGAGAGGCATCTCGATCCGGTTTGGTTCGACAATAAGGTATTTTATCTATCCGAACGGGATTATGCCAGCAATATCTGGTCGTTCGATCCGGCCACAAAAGAAGAGAAACAACTTACAAAGCACGCTCAGTTCGATGTTAAAAGCCTCGATGCCTGTAAAGATGCTATTGTTTATGAGTATGGTGGCTACCTGCACTTGTTGAATCCATCTTCAGGCGAAACAAAACAACTGGAAATTAATATTAAAGGCGACATGAATTTTGCCCGCGAACGCTGGGAAAGTGTAACGGCAAGTAATCTTACCAATCCGAACATATCTCCCAATGGCAAACGTGCCGTTTTTGAATATCGTGGCGAAATTTTTACAGTTCCGAAAGAAAAAGGAACCTGGCGTAATATTACCAATACACCTGGTATTGCTGACCGATACCCGGTTTGGTCGCCAAAAGGCGATAAAATTGCCTTGTTTAACGACGAAAGTGGCGAATACAAAATGGTTGTCGCAGACCAGTTTGGAATGAATAAAAAAGTGTTCAAACTGGAAAATCCAACTTTCTATTTCCGGCCTGAATGGTCGGCTGATGGTAAAAAAATTGCTTACACCGATACCGATTATAATATTTGGTTTATTGAGCTTGAATCGGAAAAAATTACAAAAGTGGCTACCGATATATTTGCACACCCCAACCGTGAAATGCAGCCTGTGTGGTCGCCCGACAGTAAATGGATTGCTTATGCCCGTCAGCTGAACAGCAGTTTTAAAGCAGTTTTTGTTTACAATACCGAATCGGGTGAAACGCTACAGTTAACCGATGGAATGGCCGATGTTTTAACTCCGGCCTGGGATGTTAGCGGAAAATATATGTATATTCTGGCAAGTACAAACTATGGGCTTGGAACCGGCTGGCTGGATATGAGCTCGTACGATTCGGATATTACCAGAAGCCTTTATTGTATTGTCCTTTCAAAAGACGACGAATCTCCCATCCTACCAACCAGCGACGATGAAGAAGTGAAAGGCGAGGAAAAGGCAGAGACAGAGTCTGAGGAGGAAGAAAATGGAAAAGAAAAAGACAAGGAATCGAAAAAGGATGACAAAAAAGAAGTTTCTGTAAAAATAGATATTGATGGATTAGAAAACAGAATTGTTGCATTAAATATGCCTAACCGTAATTACATGGGATTGGTGCAGGGGCTGGAAAAAACTGTCTTTGTAGCCGAAGCAGTACCCAACAAAAAAGGAATTACACTACATAAATATGAGGCGAAAGAGAATAAGGCAACTGAATTTTTATCAGGTATCGAGAATGTTGTAAACTCTTCCGACAGCAAAAATCTTCTCTATAAAAAAGGAAGTTCATGGGCTATTGCAGAAACTAAAAGCAAGCCTAAAGATGACAATGGAAAATTAAAAACAGACATGAAAATAAAAATAAACCCTGTCGAAGAATACCAGCAGCTATTTGATGATTCATGGCGGTTTATGCGCGATTTTCTTTATGTCGACAACATTCACGGCGCTCCGTGGGATAAGGTTTACGAATGGTACTCGCCCTGGATTGAACACGCCAGACACCGTACCGACATGAATTACATTATTGATATTATCAGTGGTGAAGTTGCCGTTGGCCACTCTTATGTAAGAGGTGGTGACATGCCTGATATCGATCGTGTACCAATTGGTTTGCTGGGATGTGATTTTACAGTTGAAAACGGATTTTATAAGATCTCGAAAATTTATACCGGTGAACAATGGAATCCTTCTGTTAAAGCACCTCTGGCTGCACCCGGATTAGATGTGAATGAAGGAAATTATCTTTTGGCAGTTAATGGTGTGGAATTAAAAGCCCCGGTAAATCCATACAGTTTGTTTGAGCAAACATCAGGCCGCCAGGTTATTTTAAAGGTAGGTTCAACAACTTCTGTCGAAGAAGCAAAGGAAATTATTGTTGAACCAATAACCAGTGACAGACAACTCAGAAGCATTGACTGGATAGAAAACAACCGTAGAAAAGTGGATAAACTCTCCGGAGGAAAACTGGCCTATGTTTATCTGCCTAATACAGGTGGTAGTGGTTTTGCATCGTTTAACCGCTACTATTTTTCACAACAGGATAAAAAAGGCGTTATTCTCGACGAAAGGAATAACGGAGGAGGTTCAGCAGCCGATTATATGATTGATGTAATGTCGAGAACGTTACTTGGATATTTCAACAGTAAAGCAAACGATAATCGTCCGTGGACTACTCCAATGGCCGGTATTTGGGGCCCGAAAGTTATGATTATAAACGAGCGTGCAGGTTCTGGCGGCGATTTGCTTCCGTATATGTTTAAAGAAAAGAATCTGGGACCACTAATCGGGACACGTACCTGGGGAGGTTTGGTTGGTACTTGGGATACTCCGCCGTTAATTGATGGCGGACGTATTGTTGCTCCGCGTGGTGGTTTCTTTGATGTTGACGGAAAATGGGCAGTTGAAGGTGAAGGAATTTCTCCTGACATCGAAATTATCCAGGAGCCAAAACTGATTTTGGAAGGCAAAGATCCTCAACTTGAAAAAGCAATTGAAGTTGCTCTTGAAAAATTAGAAGGAAACGAATTTCAGTTAAAACCAGAACCAACAGCTCCGGTACGCTGGAAACGTCCGAAAGGTTTTAAAGTAAAATAAGATCAAGGTCGTCACCCGACTTAAGCTTGGGTGACGACTTTTAATGGATTATCCTCCTGATTGCTTTACCTTGTAACCATCATTTTTGAGAATTTCCAGGATACGCTTTCGAAAGTCGCCCTGGATAAGAATCTCACCGTCTTTTACCGTGCCACCCACACCGCATTTCGTTTTCAGTTTTTTACCCAGTTCTTTTAAATCGGCATCTGTACCCACGAAGCCGGTAATCAGAGTTACTGACTTGCCCTTTCTCTTTTTTCTGTCTAATAAAACTCTTAAATCCTGTTGTTGAGGAGAAATTGTTTCCTGCTCCTCATCACTATTGTTTTCGAATTTAAAATCGGGATTGGTAGAATACACCATTCCTAACCTGTCTTTCCAATCATTCGACATAATTTCACCTCCAAAGAACCATTAAACTTCCTGTAATATAAGCCGCTACCCAACCCAAAAAAGCAATCCTTGAATATTTCTCCAACGATTTGCTGACAAAAGTATCTAATCCTTTTTTAAAATAAGTTCGCCAGATTAACACAACATCGATTAACATTACCAGTAATGCCGAATATCCGAGTACACCGTGTGGAGTAAAATGATTCCCCTTTGAGCCCATTATCATTAAGGTTACTGCAGTAATATCGAATAATACTCCCAGCGACAAAAATATTAAAACCATTGAACCAATGATTTTAAACCGCATTAAAGATATACTTCCAATACCGTATGCAAGTAAAGAAAGGGTAATTATAAAAGCTCCTACAACTGAAAGCGGATTCATTTATGTCTCTCTTGATGTCCGCAGACAAAGATAACTTTCCAGGCATTTTACACAAATAAATTGAACCTTAAAATATTAAGGACTTTATACTTCGCTTTTATTCAACCAACCATACCCCTGTAATCAATACATTTATAATACCAGTTTTCTATTTGTCGAACACGTGAGCATTGTGTACCTTTATATTTATCAATTTTATTGTCATGAAAAGTATAAATTATCTTCTGATTATTATTTTACTATTACCTTTCTTTATTTCTCAAGCTCAAAACAGGGAAATACCACCGGTTACCTTAGATAAAATCTCTGAAAAGCTCTACCAGATTTTGGGAGGCCGGGGTGCAAACGGAGGAATGTACATTGGCGACAATGAAGTTCTGATTATCGATTCTAAAATGGATAAAGCATCAGTTGATGGCATATTTGATGCTGTTAAAACAGTAACAGATAAACCCATTACATTATTGATAAACACCCACAGCGACGGTGATCATATTAACGGAAACCAGTTTTTCCCGGAGGCTGTAACCACAATCGCACACGAAAATTGCCGGAAAGATTTTTTTCATTCACAAAGAAACGGCTCGCCCTCAATTTGGCTGGATGAAAAGATGAAACCATTCGCTCCTGAAGTTACATTTAATGATAAAATGAAACTCTATCTTGGAAGTAAAACAGTTGAACTTTATTATTTTGGAATCGGGCATACTACAGGAGATATAGTCGTTTATTTTCCGGAAGAAAAAACTGCTTTTATCGGCGACCAGGTATTTTTCGGGAGACCACAACTTATTCATTCCTACAAAGGAGGAAACTCGTTTAAGCATGTAAAAACAACGGAAAAATTTTTAACACTTGATGCTGAAAAATTTTGTAGCGGCCACGCAGAAATTAAAGGCAGGGAAGACATTGAACAGCACATTAAAAATATGGTTGACATTCAGAATAAAATTAAAAAACAGATAAAATCAGGTCAATCTCTTGATGAAATAAAGAGTGGTTTTGCTGAGAATGAAGGACGATTGGTAGAAACCATCTATAATGAAATTAATGCTGAAAAATAGTTAATTTTCTTATAATTCTTTTTTAGTTTTTTTGTTATTTCTCAATCCGTATCCTGGCATCAACAGCCAGAATTTCGTTTTCGTTGCCCAGCAGCGGATTAATATCCAACTCTTTAATTTCTGTAGCAAAACGCAACAAACTCGACAGCCGCACCAAAATGTCGGCAAATTTTCCCATGTTCACACCGGGCTGTTTTCTGAAACCTTTCAGGATTTTATACGATTTCAGGCTTTTTATCATGAAGTGTGCTTCGGTGTGCGACAGAGGAGCCAGTCCCGAGGCCACGTCTTTTAAAACTTCAACATAAATTCCTCCCATACCGCACAGCACAACATGCCCGAATTTTTCTTCGTAATTTGCCCCTAAAAACAATTCTGTCCCCGATGCCATTTGCGCAATTAATACACCTTCGGCACCTTTAATTTCTATTAAATGATGAAACTCTTTTCGTACCTGGGCTACACTTCTGATATTTAAAATTACTCCTCCAACCTCGGTTTTATGCACCGGGCCGACAACCTTCATTACCACCGGAAAGCCAATATTCATAGCAGCCAAAACAGCTTCCGATTCTTTTTTGGCAACAAACTCCTCAACCCTGGGAATGCCTGCTGCATCGAATAATTTATGGATAACCTCCGGGGGCTGGTAACCATTTTCAGCACTTTCAATCGTACGTTTAATTTCATACACGTTTACGCCATCGATAAAAATCTCGTTTTTCGAAGGTTTTGGAGTGTGTATCACTTTGGTAAGTGCACGGCCAAGCAAAACTTCGTCGGGGAAATTAACATTTCCATGCGCCAGAAAATGGGCTACATCTTCTTTTACGTTAATTACCGACGGAAGAATCGGGTATATCGGTTTTTCGCAAGTATGCATTTTTTCCGACAGTACTTCGTAAACATCACCGATTGGAAACAACCCGGGGCTGCCAAAAATTACGGCCATTCCGTCCACATCGAAATCGATTTCGCATGCATCGATAATTTCGCCCAGTTGCTCTGCAGTACCAGTAGCCAGAAAATCAATCGGATTTTCAACTGACGAACCGGGGAAAAGCTTTTCCTGAAGAGCTTCTTTTTCCGGAGAATCTTCTATCTGCGGGATTTTCAATCCACCATCTTCCAGGGCATCGGTAAGCATAACACCGGGACCTCCGGCATGGGTAATTATGGCCAGTTTTTTTCCCTGCAATTCTTTACACATAAATACGTTGGCAACAGTTGTCAGCTCTTCCCTGCCGTAACAACGTACAATTCCTGCTTTTCTGAAAAGTGCCTCAACGGCCGCATCGGAACTGGTTAACGCACCGGTATGCGACGAGGCAGCCCTGCTCCCGGCTGTTGAACTTCCTGCTTTTATGGCCGCTATTTTACAACCTTTTTCGATTAACGACGATGCATGAAAAAGCAGTTTGTCAGGATCGTTAATGTTTTCGATATATAGAAGTTTTACACGCGAACTGATTCCTTCTTCGTAAGTTTCGTCGAGGTAAGCCAGTACATCTTCCACCCCTGTTTGAGCGCTGTTACCCACCGAAAAGACATTCGCAAAACGTAATCCTTTGGGTATGCCTGATTCGATAATAAAAACAGCCGTTGCCCCCGAGCCAGAAATAAAATCGCAGCCATCGGGTGTTAATTTTGGTATTGGTGTGGTAAAAACACTGGCGTGAGATGGTGTCATTACTCCAATGCAGTTGGGGCCAATTAAACAGCCATTGTTCCGGTTAACCACTTCTGCAATCTGTTTCTCCAACTCCTTCCCTTCTTCGCTGGTTTCGCCAAAACCTGCCGAGATAATTATAAATGCCTTTGTATTTTTTTGCTCAGCTAAAACAGTAACTGCTTCGGGACAGAACTTCGCAGGGATAGCCAGCACCGCCAAATCGACATCGGGTAAACCGGTTACACTTGCAACTGCCTTTACTCCCTGAACCTCATCCTCCTTTGGGTTTACAGCATACAACTCACCTTTAAATTTATTGTCAATCAGATTTTTAACAATCTTGCCACCGGGTTTAGAAATGTTATTCGATGCCCCGACAATTGCAATACTTTCCGGATGGAGCAGTTGTTCGTTTATCATTGATTAAAATTTATCACCATAAATGTAGGGATTTCAACATTAACCTGAATTCGATATAAAATATATTTCACAGGAATTCAAAAATATAAAAGATTTGGATAGAAAAAGACGAAGGAATAACGGGTTATTTTGAGGCTTTTTCGGTTCAAAGATTTTGCATTATTGAATTCCCCTTTATGGGCTTCGATAATTTACCCATATCCTGCCTCAAATTTATTCGAATTATCCCGATAAACCTTCATAAATTTGAGTTGGCTATGAAAAAATTATCAGAAGCTGTGTGCATATTTTATATCAAATTCAGGTTATAAACCTTTCCTGATTTTTTTCAACATCGTTCGATTGGCAGTTTCGAATTTATTATTTTTAAAAAAAACTTTAATGCCGGAGCATAAAGACCAGAAAATTGTAATACTTACCGAGCTTGCCCCAACCGACAAGACAATCATTCTGAATGGAATTAAATTAGCTTCAGTTTTCAGGAAAGAACTGTGCCTGGCCTATAATTACAGCCAAAAAGAGAAAAGAGATCTTTACAGGTTTAAAAATGAATTGCAGAATTATGCCAATCCGGTAAAATCGGAAATACCCGGATTAAAAGTTTCCACGCTTCTGTTTTCTGAGAGTACTAAGGAATTACCCGATATTCTTGCCGAAACACATGAAGCTATTCTGCTGGTTGCCAACTCAGGGAATTTTAAAAAGTATTCTAAAGCCCTTACAGAAAGTTCAATCCCTTTTCTGTTCATCCCTTCGGAAGGAGAAGTATCGGAATATAATCATATTGTGCTGCCAATAGATTTACGCACCGAAAACAGCGACAGCGCACTGTGGAGTTCCTATTTCGGGAGGTATAACTATGCAGAAATTGTTGTTGTGGCAGCCAATGACAAAGGAAAAGAAGAGCAAAAACAGGTGGCTAAAAATGTAATATTAACAAAAAAACTATTCAGTAAATTTAACATCAGGCATAAAGTTTTTAAAGGCACAAAATCGAGTTTCCGTAACTCTTTCGAGGCACTTGAACTTGCCCTATCGTCGAATAGTAATC
>JBDLJS010000099.1:0-14759 GCA_039714235.1 Bacteroidota bacterium
TCGGCATCTACACCTGTTTGGGCATCCTGTACTTACATCGCTGTTGAACCCTGTCTGACAGATGCGGAAATAGATGCTGCATTTTCATCATGGAAAGCCGGATTTGATTTTGGAGGAGGTTGTGATCCTTATGTAAAAAATCAGGCTGAATTTGATGCACTTGATTGGGACGATCCCAAGTGGGGAAATATGCAGGATGGTTATCTGGTTACATTCGATTATATTGTTTGGGATAATCCTGATTGTAGCAGAGATACCGTCACCTGTACATTCACCATCCCGCCATGTGCACCTGAATGTGGAACTGCTTATGGTTACTACGCTGGCAATGATACGTGTTTCATGCCAACATTCAGCAATTGGGGATGGTCAAATTATCTGATTCAGCCGGAGTTTGAATATACGGCTGATTTACCTCTTTATCAGGGAAATTCAGATTGTACGCCTTTTACTCCTATTATTGGATGGGTAACAATAACTTATATCAATGATGGTTCTATGACTGTTCATTATTCAGTTAATAGTCCATATTATATGACCGAGGTTCATGTGTATGTTGGATGTACTCCATTCCCAATGAAAAATGGAAATCCAACAGTTTCTCCTGGACAATATACCATTGGTGAAAATCTGGTGAATATGGAAACGGAATTTGAGATTGAGTTTACAAAAGTATATGGTGATGTTTATGTAATTGCCCATGCCGTAACTTGCGAAATTCCAGGTTGGCCTTATGATCCGGATCCTGAAGTTCTTTTTACTGCAGATTCATATGATGAAGAGATAGACTGTTTGCCAAAATCAGCTCAGATTGCAGTTTCTGCAAATCCGGAGATTTTACCGGCCAGCGATCTGAGAGTTTACCCGAACCCGTTCGATGAAAAAGTAACATTCGAATTTGTTTCGGGCGTAAACGCATACGCTACACTTGAAATTTTCAATATTACCGGTCAGAAAATCGCAAGGATAATGGACCAGTATGTTGAAAAAGGAGTTCTCAACAAAGTTGACTACAAACCCGACAGCGATGTATCGGGTATGTATATCTACAAATTACGTCTCGATGGTAATACCCAGGTTGGCCGGATTATTTATAAAGAATAGTCCATCCAACTGTTTTAATAAGGATTCTCGTTGTAAATAATCAGAATCATAAATTACATCAAAGAAATCGGGAAGTCTTGTTAAAGCAACGAAAAGAGGCTGACTCAAAGGAGCAGCCTCTTTTTTCGTATAAACTATTAACGGATTGTTTAAATCTTAAAAAACCTCTAATAATCTACCACCATGCGGGCTTTCTGGTAACCGTAATAAAAGTTAGGGTTGCGGCGTTTAAATACCTTCAGCAGGTTATCGAGTTGGTCAACCAGAAGATTGTTGGCTTCTGTAAACAGCTCTTCCAGGGTGTGGGGAGAATTTATACCATTTTTAATTCCAAATGAGCCTTAAATAATTTTAGAGGTTTTGCGTTTAGGCAAGGCAGAAAATTGAGGCATAGCGTAAGTTCTGGCGAAATTTTCTAACGCCGCATAAACGCAAAAGAATGAAATTATAAGGCTCATTTGGTGTTAATATTGGTATTAATCAGCCCCCGGAAGGGGCTAAGCTGCCAACTGGTTTAAAGAAATTGCCGAAGGACGGGATAAACTTGCCAAAGGAAGCAAAAAAATTGCCGAAGGATGGCTCCGGATTGCCAAAGGGAACAGAAAAATTGCCAAAGGGAGGGGCTAAAGTGCCAAAGGGAATAAAAAAATAGCCCCACGGGAGGGTCAGACCTGCCGAAGGACTACTGATAGCAAGGGTTTCAGCTATTTAATATAGCGGTTCTTTTGTCTTCATCTTTCCAAAAAACATAACGGCCATACTCACGAATGGGACTGTCTATCCTGTCCAGTAATGTAAAGGCTTTGTCACGAAGCATGTCACAGCACCCCGCCCTGAACGGGGCAATTAAAATAACCATTTTTCATCTCATTAAAATTGTTTACTTCATTTGTATTCGATGCCTGCCTGACGGTAGGTAGGTAACTCTCGATGAATTTAAATTATTCTTATTTGTGAATTTGAATAATAAAAATTCAAGTTCGTTTCATATGATTAAAATTGTTTGTTTTCAACGGTATCATATGTAATTCGCACTTGTAATCATTGTCGGTTGGTGTAAACAATGTATTCATGCTCATTTCAAATTTTTATTTATATCGAACTCACGTTACTATTTGGATATAAATAATTATTACCTGCAACCATTTTTCCTCCAAATTGTCTTTACCTTAAACAATACATACACTAAAAGTATTTACTTTTTACCGATGTATTAAGGCGGTTAATCGGTTTAAGTGGAATACATAAATGAATGAACCGTATTTTTGGTGCACATTTTGAAAACAGAAAACAAAGCCTTAAAAAATGATTAGACTACAACTACTACTACTGCTATTTCTTTTTACGTCGGCAGTTACGGCACAAAAAGTTACAATTAGCGGCTACCTGAAAGACGAAGCCAATGGTGAAGCATTAATTGGTGCAACAATTTATGTTGCAGAATTAAACCAGGGAACGGCCTCCAATGCATACGGGTTTTACTCTCTCACCATTCCACAGGGGAAATACACTCTTCAATTCTCTTTTATTGGTTACGAAACAATTGTTCAACAGATAAATGCAACCGAAAGCCATATCATCTCATTGTCGTTAAAAGAAAGTACCGAAAAGATTGACGAGGTTATTGTAAAAGGAGAAGCGGCAAATGCCAATGTGGAACGCATAGAAATGGGAGTGGCCAAACTTCCGGTTAAAACCATAAAAAAACTCCCCGCTTTTATGGGCGAAGTGGATATTATTAAAACCATCCAACTGTTGCCGGGGATTCAGAGTGGCGGTGAGGCCAGTTCCGGATTATATGTCCGCGGTGGAGGCCCCGACGAAAACCTGATGTTGCTCGACGAAGCGCCGGTTTATAACGCTTCGCATTTAATGGGGTTTTTCTCCGTTTTCAACTCTAATGCCATTAAAGACATTCAGGTTTATAAAAGCGGAATCCCTGCCCAATACGGGGGCAAAGGTTCTTCGGTAATCGATATTAAACAAAAAGACGGGAATTCGCAACGGTTTGGCTTCGACGGAGGCATTGGCAACCTGTCGAGCAGGCTAACAATTGAAGGGCCGATTATTAAAGACAAATGGAGTTTTATTATTGCCGGCCGAAGAACTTATTACGATGTGCTTGGTAAAGCTGTTGGAATTGAGGAATTACAGGATAACAGGCTTTATTTTTACGATTTAAATGGAAAATCGAACCTGATAATTAACGATAAAAACAGGATTTACCTGTCAGGGTACATTGGAGACGATATGTTCCAGTTGGGCGAATCGTTGTATATGAGATGGGGAAATGCTACAGCTACTGCACGCTGGAACCACATTTTCGGTGATAAACTTTTTATGAATGTTTCGGCCATCTATTCAAATTACGATTATAACCTTGGTGTACCGGGCGAGAATGCCGATAACTTCGATTGGTCGTCGCAAATACGCGACTACAATGGCAAAGCAGATTTAACCTTATTTCTGAATCCACGCAATACGATTAAATTCGGGGGAAACGTAATTCTTCATCATTTTAAGCCGGGGAAAGTAAGTTCCAAAGGTGAAAACTCAATGTTTTCCGACATGGAACTCACTCATTACAATGCATTCGAAAGTGCGCTGTATATATCCAACGAACAAAAAATATCAGACAGGCTATCGTTACAGTATGGTTTAAGGCTCAGTCATTTTCAGCAAATTGGCGAGGGTGAAGTAAGGATTTATACCGATCCTGAAAATTTAGACGAAAACGAGATTACCGATATAAAACAGTATGATAAAGGGGAGAAAATAGGTGATCCAATTTTATATCTCGAGCCCCGTATTGGAATGAAATTTACACTCGATAAAAACAGCTCCTTAAAGTCGTCGTATAACCGGATGGTGCAAAACCTTCATTTAATTACCAACACCCAATCGCCATCGCCAATGGATATCTGGCTGCCAACCAGCACATACATTAAACCACTTATTGTCGACCAGGTTGCGCTGGGGTATTTCAGAAACTTCGATAATAATATGTGGGAAACTTCGCTTGAGGTTTATTACAAAAACATGCAAAATGTGCTCGATTACCGCGAGGGAGCCGAACTGTTTTTAAACGAAGCGATTGAAACCGAACTTTTACACGGTAAAGGTAATTCTAAAGGACTTGAACTGCTGGTAAAAAAATCGCAGGGTAAATTAACCGGCTGGTTGGGCTACACCCTGGCACGAACAACCCGCACAATTGAAGGGATAAACAACAGCAATCCCTACCCTTCGTCTTACGACAGGACTCATGATATTTCTGTGGTTTCGAGCTACCAGTTAAACAGCAGGTGGAACTTTGCTGCCAATTTTGTTTTTGCAACCGGTAATCCTACGTCGTATCCGGTGGCCAGATACAACATTCAGGGAAACCAGCTTTACGAGTATTCGGCACGAAACAGTAACCGGATTCCTGAATATCACCGGCTCGACTTTTCTGTAACTTACGATTTTAAAAAGAATGCAAAAAGAAGATTCAAGCAGTCGTTGAACTTCTCGGTTTACAACGTTTATGGAAGAAGAAATGCCTATTCTATCACGCCACGGGCAAGTGAAGAAAATCCAAACCAAACCGATTTTGTACGGATTTCAATAATCGGATCGCAGATACCTTCAATAACTTATAACTTTAAATTTTAACAGCCATGCAAAAATTAAAATTCAATAAAATATTCCTGTTCATTTTACTCATTTCGGTGATAATATCGTCGTGCGAAGATGTGGTAGAAGTTGAATTAAATGAGGTTGATATTGATTTAGTGTCGGTTGAAGCATACATAAACACAAAGCCAACTGATAACATTTTTGTAAAACTCGAGAAAACACTTTCTGTTAATACGGTTGAACAAAACCCGGCAATTAATAATGCCATTGTAGAAATTTCGGATAACGAGCCTGTGCCAAATACAATTAAGCTTGAAGAAGAAAGAAATACCGGTATTTATAAAATTCCTTCGGGTAAGAAATATGATGCCATCCCCGGCCGAACCTATAAAATTACAATTACCACACCCGATGGTATTATTATTACCGGAGAAGAATACATGCAAAAAGTTGAAAAGCTGGATATGGTTAAAATAAATCTATCAGCAAGGGGCAATTTCGAATTTCTGGCTGTTTTTGTTAATTCGCAGGAAACACCCGGCCCCGGACATTTTTACAAATGGGACATTTACAATAACGGTGAAATGATGAGTAGCAGCGAAAAAATGTCGTTTGTCAGCGACGAACTGGTAGATGGCAACTATGTATACGATTTTGAGATTTTTACCGACTTTGCTGCCCCCGACGAAGAGGATGAGAAAGAATTTCACATGGGAGACACAATATATGTCGAGCAGCTATCCATATCAAAAAGTGCTTACTATTTCTACTACGGGATGGTTAATCAGGCTTTTTCTGGCAGCCCGTTTAGTGTGCCCCCTGCCAACCTGACGGGGAACTTAACTTCCAGCGATAGTAAGAAAGTTTTGGGGTTGTTTTCTGCACGCGATATCTCAGTAGGGAATACGGTGGTAATCGACTCAACCAATTATACCCCGATTGTATCGAGCCTTAAATTCTTAAATTAATGTGAGTTCGATACATGATTAATTATAAAATCAGTTTATGATTTGCCCCGTACTTTAGTGCGGGGATTGGGAGTATGGTTGTATTCTCATAATTTTTGTGAAATTTTGTAACTTTTATGATACATAAATTCCACAAAAATTAATCTCATTAAATTCTATCATAGTACCCCGCCCTGAAGGACGGGGCAAAAAAATAAGATTAACTTAGTGTTTAAAGTCTTGATGGATCGACAACTACATATTTTACCGATTTACGCTGGTAAGTATAAGTTATATAAACCATTTCATCTTTTGCCTGGATGATGGCCGGATACGAATATTCCGTATTCCTCTGTACCACACCTACATCGGTTATTTCCATGTTATTATCATCGTTAACCAGGTTATCGTTTTCAAGAACGAGTACATCATTCCACTTAATGCCATCGTCCGATACGGCAACATTCAAATGATTTCTACCGGAATATCCCTTTGCTCTTTCTGTTGGATTATAGACCAGTAATTGCCTGCCATCCTGTAAAGTAACGACATCGGTTCCGGCATTTGGATTTGGTAATGCAGTAGCTGTCATTTTGCTCCAGGTTTGACCGTTATCAGACGACCAACTTTGTGAAACAACTCCCTGACGGGTGCGGCACAACACCTGCCATTTACCATCAACATAAGTTATTATGCTCGGCTGAATGGCATCGAATTCTATCCCATCGTTTATCGGGCCAACTACCTCCCATATTTTTCCAAAATCATGTGTAAACTCAAAATGTACTTTCCATTTTGTCTCACCGTCTTCATTTATTTCAGTACTCGACGGACAAACTATTGTCCCATCCTGTAACTGAATGGGTTTATTTTTTACCGGCCCAAGCAAATGGCCAATTTTTTCGTTTTCTCCTAGTTTTACCGGATTCGTCCAGGTGCATCCCCCATTATCGGAGGTGGTTAGCATTCCCCACCAATCGCGTGGATTTGGCCCCACTTTATAAAACAACATTAACGGCCCGCCTTCAGGATTGAATAAAACCGGGTTCCAGCAGGGATACCGCAGCGAATCATTCTGGTAACCATCGGCAACCTCAATTGGCTTCGACCAGGTTCCGTTTAAATTCATCGAAATCCATATTCCAACATCGTTGTGTTTTTCTTCGGTACCGCCAAACCAGGCAGCCATCATTCCACCCTCAACTTCAACAATGGTTGAGGCATGGCATTCGGGAGTTGGTTTTGCATCGAGCGGATAAATTAACTCTCCTATTAAACAGGCGCCTTCACCCGGTTTTGCCATTTGAGGATTTTCTGTTTTATTTTGTGCATTGCATGATGACATTCCAATAAAAATTAGAGTAACCAAAAATCCATAAAAAAAGTTGTTCGATACCATATCTGATAATTTTAGTTTTTCTTTTCAAGGTAAAAATGACCATCTTCTGCCCCAATCAGCAGTTCCCGTTTCCCGTCGCCATCCCAATCGACTGTAGTGGGGCTGGTAGAATGCCCGGCCAGTAAATCAGGATAAACCAGTCCATGATTTTTAAAAATAACCTTACCCCCCGGTTCCGATATATTTTCGAGATAATCAACATTTTTACTGTTGACAAACAGATCCAAGTCCCCATCATTGTCCCGGTCTATAAAAGTAAATTTCCTTCTACCACTTTTTCCGGCTTCCTTTTCGTTCAGTCTGAGCTCTTCACCATTTTCGTTGAAAAAAATTCGTTTTCCCGGATTCAGCAAAAGTTCTCCATTTGATAAAAACCGCTCGAAAAAGGATAAATAACCTTCGTGGTCGAGCGAAATTAAATCGGTTAATCCATCTTTATTCCAGTCGATTGCAAAAGGAGTTGTCCGCCATTGAGTAACCAGTTCACCCTCTTCAGGGTTCCACCAATTCCAAGCTGGTTTTGGAGCCTGATTCCCCTGCCATTCGACTTTAACCGGCCCCATTTTCTGTAGCGATAATTTGTCGCCCGATTTTGCTCCTTTAAACCAGATTACCTTACCAAAAATTGAATTAACAACAATATCCCAAATACTATCGCCATCCCAGTCGGCTACCGATAAGGTGGTATACCCCCACTTTCGTTCGCATGGCCCCTGTATTGATCCGTTTTCTCCGGCCATAATCCGAATTACTTCGCCATCGGCTTCAAGCAAAACAGGTTTGTTCCATCGAGGCGGATTTCCTCCATCCAGATTCTCAATAAAACCAATGTGGCCGGCGGTATTTCCGCAAATAAGATCCTCATCCCCGTCGTAATCCCAATCGATACTAAAAGGTGTAACCAGGGCTCCAAACTTTACGTTATCGGCTTCCTGTTTAAAATAGCCGGGCGATTTAAAAACAGGCATTCTGTCTTTCACCTTTCCCGAATTTTTAACCAAAGCAATACGACCGTCTTCGTCTCCAACTACCAAATCGGTAAATCCATCCCTGTCCCAGTCAATACCAACCGGAACAATCATCTGTAAATCCATTTTTAATACCCCAGTGCTGTTTTCAAGGAATCTGCCTTCAACATATTTGGGCAATTCACGTGTTCCGGTATTTTCGAACCATGTAAACCTGTCAACAAATTCACCACAAATAATATCCAAATCGCCATCGTTATCAAAATCGGCAAAATTTGGTGAAGGCATGCCATAAACATCAATATCATTTTCACCGGCTTTAATTCGTACAGGCTTCAAATAATTACTATCACCTTTATTTTCAATCAAATAAACATATCCATGTAGCGGTCCGTTGGTCCAGTTACCGTTTTCATCGTAGGCATTGTCCCAGCCATACTCTCCCCATTCTCCCCGGCCAACAATAATATCCAGGTCGCCGTCATTCTCGTAATCGACATATTTCCACTGGTCGGCCCTCATTTTGGTAAATTCCAAATCGAACTCCTTATTCTTATAAATAGTTACAGGTGAGTTATAGAAACGGTTATTAAAATTTTCATATTCAATATACGGAGTCAGAATCCTCGAACTATCGTTAATATATGAAATCTGAAGGTTTCTTTCCGCATGGGAGATTTTTACCGGTGCTTTAAAAACAGTAGAATTACCTCCGCGATTTTCGAAAAACCATACTCCGTGAAAAGGTTTATCTCTGCAGCTAACCAGTAAATCCAGGTCTCCGTCGTTATCGTAATCCATGGGTAACGGCCATGCCCATAGCCCAACACCTAAATCAACAACTAAATCCTGATTGTTATATTTTAACCTGGCAAGTGAATTATTGTCAGAACTTTTGGTTGTACACGACACTTGCAGAGCTAACATGATAGCTGCTAAAACCGAATATTTTTTCAAAATCTCAAACATGGCACCGACTTATTAACATTGAAGCACAAAAATACGTTTTTAAAATACCATCAGATTTATGAATATGATCCTTTTTTAATGATATTTTGTCAAGCATCAGAAGCATAATAAATACTTAGAAGCGCAACAAATTAACAGATTTGGTTAAATTTGCTAATCATATACAATATGATTAAAAGAATCAACAAAATATTAGCCCATTTTAAGGTTGAAAAACTAAAGAATGACAAACGAATTGTTGTTTTTTTAGTTTGTGTACTCATTGCAACTGCCCTGTGGTTTTTAAATGCTTTAAGTAAAGATTACACCACCTCAATATACTACCCAGTAAAATATGTAAATGCGCCCAAAAATCAATTTTTATCGAATGAGCCTCCATCGAAACTGGAACTAAAAGTTGATGCCCACGGATTTACTCTTTTACGCCATAAATTAAGCCTTTCGTTCTCGCCTATTGTTCTAAATTTAAATAATATTACCCGAAACCTTAAATCGGAAAATGGAGTTTATTCTGTAAATACAAATAGTTTGTCCAGAGGAATTTCAAGCCAGGTAAGTAATGAAATCTCTGTTTCAGATATTCGACCGGAAATTATCAAGATTGTTTTAGACAGCCTGAAGACTCAAGATATACCGGTAAAAACTGATATTGAAGTGAAATTTAAACCTCAGTTTAACCTAAAAAGTCCTGTAACCATTTCGCCTGAAAAAGTACGGATTACAGGGCCTGCCACAATTATTGATACCATTCGTTTTCTTAAAACCAAACAAAAAGTTTTTGATAAACTTGATGCAAAAACAGAAAAAACTGTTGAAGTATTACACCCGGAGGGAACCTCGATTATCCCCGAAAAAATTATGTTGGATATAAATGTTGAAAAATTTACAGAAAAAGAGCTCAGTATACCGATAGTTGTAAAAAACAAACCGGAAAATGTAAATATCAAACTTTTCCCATCTGAATTAAAACTTAGTATTTTGGTTGGCCTCAGCGAGTTCGAAAATATTACTTCTTCAGATTTCTCGGCAGTAATAGATTACAATTCTATTAAGCCGGAAAGTAAGAACCTGGAAGTTGGGATTGAATCGAAACCCGATTTTGTACAGGTAATCAGGTACACTCCTAAAAGCGTGGAGTATTTAATCGAAATAAATTAGATTTATCCTCATGGCAATTTCTGTTGGAGTTACGGGCGGAATAGGTAGCGGAAAATCGACTGTTTGCCGGATTTTTAAAATATTGGGAGTTCCGGTATTCGAGGCTGACGCGGTTGCCAAACAATTAATTAACTCGAATGCCGAAATAAAGAGTGGGCTGATTAATCTTTTTGGTGAGGACATTTATACCAAAAGTGGTATGGTTGACCGAAAAAAACTTGCTGCAATAATCTTTAATGATGACCTTCAGCTTGAAAAAGTCAACAAACTGATTCATCCGGTTGTCCGGTCCGAATTTCAAACCTGGAAAAATGTGCAGAAAACACAATACGTTATTCATGAAGCTGCAATACTTTTCGAGAGTGGATTTTATAAGATGATGAACTTTACCATCCTTGTCACCGCACCTGAGCAATTGCGAATTGAAAGGGTAACAACAAGAGACGGTTCGGATGCAGAACAGGTAAAAGAACGTATGGCAAAACAGTGGAGTGACGGGCAAAAAAGAAAACTTGCAACAATTGAGATTAAAAACGATAATAGTGAATTAATAATTCCTCAGATAATTAAATTTGATAATCAACTAAAAGAATATGGCAAAATTTGGTAAATGGATAGGTGGTGGCCTGGGATGGGCTTTTGGCGGCCCCATAGGTGGGATTATAGGTTTTATGGTTGGCTCCATGTTTGATGGTTCTGAGACCATTAAACAGGGTGCAAAAACTGGCTATTCGACCGGAACGACAACCGGTGGATATGTTATGAGCCTGCTGGTACTTGCATCCGAAGTAATGAAAGCCGATGGCAAAGTACTTAAGTCAGAACTGGAATATGTAAAAAAATTCCTGTTACACAACTTTGGAGAAGCCTCTGCCCAGGAGGCAATAAGAATGCTTCGCGATTTGCTGCAACAAAATATTCCGGTAGATGAAGTGAGTAACCAGATTAAACAAAACATGAACTACTCTGCACGGCTGCAACTGGTTCATTTTCTGTTTGGCATTGCACAAGCCGATGCAGATGTAAGCAAACAGGAGCAGGATCTTATTGCACATATTTGCAACCAAATGGGCATAACCAACAGCGATTTCGAGTCGATTCAGGCCATGTTTGTACCTAATACCGATGCCGACTATAAAATACTTGAAATTGAACGAACTGCCACCAACGATGAACTGAAAAAGGCATACCGCCGGATGGCCATGAAATATCATCCCGACAAGGTGAGTCATCTTGGAGATGACTTCCAGAATGCTGCTAAAGAAAAATTCCAAAAAGTAAACCAGGCGTATGAGAATATTAAGAAAGAGAGGAAAATAGCTTAACACTTTTTTAGTCGTCTTGAGGGAGAAACGACTGAAAGATCTGCATCTGGCTACAGATTTCGGTCCCGATAACTATCGGGAATGTTCGAAATGACAAAACAAAATGAAAATAATTTCAACAAATATAGGCGAAGCAAAAACCGTTACGTGGAAAGGGAAAGAGGTAACAACCGGTATTTTTAAATACTCCGTAAATGAACCAATTTATTTGGGGAAAAAGGATGTTTTAAACGATCATGTAATAGATCGGCGTTACCATGGAGGAGTAGATAAAGCGTGCTACCTATATTCTGCCGACCATTATAAATATTGGAAAAACCTCTACCCCGGATTAGAAATGCCTTGGGGAATGTTTGGCGAAAACCTTACTGTTAAAGGACTTAACGAAGCAGATATAAACACCGGTAACATTTATAAAATAGGTGAAGCTGTTGTACAGGCCACTCAACCACGGCAACCCTGTTTTAAACTGGAATTCCGGTTTCACGATAAAGATATCATGCAAAAGTTTATCGACTCAGGTTTTCCGGGAGTTTATATTCGTGTTCTTAAAGATGGGAATGTAAAAACAGGTGATATTATGGAACTGATTGAAGAGAAAAACTCGGTTTCCATTCAAAAAGTTTATGAATTGCTTTATGCCACCGAATTTGACAAAGCAGTTGAGCAGGCTGTAAACGATCCGTTTATTGCTGAAAGCTGCAGAAAGGATCTGGTAAAAAGGTGGGGCAAAATGCTTTAAATTTTATCTATTATCAATGCTGTTTTACTCCAATAATAACGCATTAAATAAGAGTTTATAGGTTCCGGTAGTAGATGCCCTGAATTGAGGATAGAAACCATACAGAACAAGTTGTCCTTCACCTTTTTTCACCCAAACCATAGATGGTTTTCCTTCCAGGAGCTCGTCGTTTTTGGCATATCCGCTGGCCAGAACATCTTCTTCCGGGTAGGTCGCAATTACTCTCCTGTCGGTATCGAAATATGGAATTGAGGTAGAAAATACGGGGCGCCCACGCGAAAATACTTTGGCTGTTTTTTGCATACCTAAAGTCAATGGATGGTCTTGTTTCAATTCAATGTTCAACAGAGAACCGGGAGCGTACAATCCACGCTTTTGCAATCCGGAGGAAATGTCGGATACCGGGAGCTGGAACTCTTCCTTCACTTTGTCGGATATTTTTATGGATTGAGCGCCCATAAACAGCCCGGTTGACAATCCCCAGCTTACAATTGTTCCGCCATCGTTTACATATTTCATCAGTTTTTGAACTCCTTCTTTACCAATTCCTTTCGAATATTGTGGATCTAAAGAAGGAATATTGTAGGCTCCGCTGCTACCCTTATATTTTCCTTCCAACAAAACAGATTTATTGTTATCAGGAAAAACAATTACATCGAACTTCTCGAGTTCTGTTTTGGAAACATCACCCGGTTTAACCACGGTAAACGGAATATGATAAGTATCGAAAACATACCTTGTCCATCCGGCATCCATATCGTGAAAGTTTGTTTCAATCAGTGCAATAGCAGGCATTTGTATATCTTCGACATTTTCTGAAACCTCACCGCTCAGTGCAATTGGTGATACGGTTAGCTCGCTAAAAATTTCGTGGAGTTTATCAGAATTTTTACCGGAAACGGGAATTACAAAATCACCCTTTTGAACTGAATAATTTTCGATTTTAAAAGATTTGGTTGCGCGCATTACTTTTTGCCCTTGTTCGAGTGCTGCAAAGACAACTTTAAAACTTTCGTTATTGGTTACAGGAAAAACAACCGATTTGGTATTCTCTGAGTATTCAACCTCAGTTTTAACCGGAAAATTCACTTGTTCCACAGATACTTCCAACTCATCAACAACTTCATCGATTTGCCAGACTGAAACTCCCCGGTGCAGCGGCAGCGACCAACTGGTAATGTCGTAAGGGCGAATCATTTCTCCGTTTGGGGTATAATGCCTTTCCGGAAATTTTTGCTTTTCCATTACCTCTTTAATAAAGGCCCTGAATGGCTGAGCCAAAGGCACGATGTAATCGCCTTGCTCGATTAGTTTGCCATTGTATTCAATCTTTTCATTGGTTTGATATACCGATACACCATGTTCATCGAGTAATGAAATTAAACCTAACAATTCTGTTCTATCGTGCTGTTTCCCGGGCAATACGAAATAGGCAGGTGCAAGAGTTTTACCCTTTTCAACCTCTATTTTACACAATTCGTTCCTGTTTACCAGAATATCATTTCGGTGAATAGATGCTGTTTTTATCATCGACCAGGTTGAAGAGAGTTCATAATCGACAATATCGCCTAAACGCCACCAACCTCCTTCCCATGGAACAGGCATATTTATACTTTTTTTGTACTCACCAAGTCCTTTTCCACCTACCCTTAATTCATTTTTTTCAATATAAACCGGTTTTGCATATTGAACGCTTGCACATTCGGTTAACAACCCAATTACATTTTTCCAAAGTGCAGTTTCGGTAGATCCCGGCCAGTAGTCGTCGAACAGGTAGTGTTGCGAAACGCCGGTCAAACCGTCGGCGGCCATATCTTTTGCCATATTCGAGCCAAAAATCCATGTCCAGTTCCAAACCCGTTCGTCAATATTTTCGGCAATGGGGTCGTGCATAGGCGGAACAAAATACCTTGGGCCATACGAGCCCATCTGGTGTTTTTCTACCAAAACCTGAGGATGCCATGTTTTATTGTAAATTCTGGCAACTGCCCTGTTATCGCTCTGAGTCAGCGTAACAAAATCGCGGTTATTATCGTGGCCAACGTACTTGTGGTAAACATCGGGCAAATTGCCTCCTTCGTACTTTGTATCTTTCGACTGGTTGTAATGATTGACAACCAAATCCATCCCATCAGGATTATGGCTTGGAACAATCATGTAAACCACATCGTCGAGCCAGTTCAATAGTCTTTCATCAGTAGTTGTGGCAATTTCGTATGCAATTAACGGTGCTGATTGTGAAGGCCCTACTTCGGTTGAGTGCATTGAAAGTGTAGCCAAAACGAATACCTTTCCTTCGCTGGTATATTGTTTAATAACCTCATCCGACAATTCAGGATTTAGTGCCAGTTCCCGGTTAATTGTTTTCAGTTTATCCAGGTTCCGGATATTCTCTTCGGACGATAAAAACATAAGATACATTTTTTTGCCCATTGGCGATTCACCAATCTCATGCATTGCAATCCGGGGCGACTGTTCATCCAGTTTTTGTAAATATTCAATTAAAGAATCATAGTTGAATAACATCCT
>JBDLJS010000100.1:0-14610 GCA_039714235.1 Bacteroidota bacterium
GTTTCGGCAACATACACTTCCATATCGTAAAGGTTTCCAAATGGCGGCATGGCCCCTATCTCGCAATCAGGGAACCGATATTTAAACTCGGCTTCGGTTGCCAGAGTGACTTTATCAGTTCCAAAAATCTCTCTGCATAACGAGAAATCTATCTTGTACGAAGCAGGTAAAATCATCATGGCCATTTTACCGTCAATTTTTACAATTACTGTTTTGGCAAATTCTTTACCCGATACGTGTGTTTTTGCTGCAATCTCCTGCGAGGTGTATGCACTTGAATGCCTAATGTTTACATACTTAACATTGTTTTCGTCGAGAAAGACTTTTAGTTTTTTTGCTGGCATGATTCTAATTTTTTATTGTTTTTAAAATGATTTGGCTACGTAATTACATTGAAGTTCGATAATCAAACAGTTTGTGAATTATTTTTACCTGTTTTTTGGTCAACAGGTTTCAAAAAAGATCTGAATAATGAAGAAAGATTTTATTCAATCAGGATAATATCCTAATAACCAATTAAAAGATTTTCAGCATGAAGGGGTAAAATAAAGAAACAAGTATGAAAGTTGTGTCCGGTTTTCTCCAATTTCAATTAAACCACCACCCCATACAAATCATAATCCTCTGCCCCGGTAATTTTGACGGTTACAAAATCGCCTGCTTTTAGTTCTTTTTCTGATGTAACCATAACCTCACCGTCTACTTCTGGTGAATCGAATTCGGTACGTGCGATATAAAATTCACCTTCATGATTATCGATTATTACCTTAAACTCTCTACCAATTTTTTTACGGTTTAATTCAGCTGAAATATTTTGCTGAACTTCCATAATTTCATCGGCGCGTGCCTGTTTTACTTCATCTTCCAAAGTATCGTCAAATTTATTGGCGGCATACGTACCCTCTTCGTGCGAATATGGGAAAACACCCAGGCGTTCGAACTTCGTATCCTGAACAAACTGTTTCAACCCTTTAAAATCAGCCTCTGTTTCTCCCGGAAATCCTACCAGCATGGTTGTTCGGATAACAATACCGGGAACTTCCTCTTTTATTTTTCGAAGCAATGTTTCGGTTTCTTCACGGGTTACATGCCGTAACATATTTTTAAGGACAGGATTTGAAATGTGTTGCAGCGGCAGGTCGAGATATTTACAAACTTTTGGATTATCGCGCATTATGGGTAAAATCTCCATCGGAAATTTGGTTGGATAAAGATAGTGTAACCTAATCCATTCAATGCCTTCAACCTCCGAAATCCGGTTAATCAGTTCGGCCAGTTGGTTCTTGCCATACAAGTCAATTCCGTAATATGATAAATCCTGGGCAATCAGCAATAATTCCTTCACACCCTTTTTGGCCAGGTACTTTGTTTCCTGAATCAAACTCTCGATGGTCCTCGATTTATGATGACCCGTCATTTTCGGAATGGCACAAAAGGCGCAGGAACGGTTACAACCTTCCGATATTTTCAGGTAAGCAAAATGTGATGGAGTAGTAATTTTTCTTTCGTAAATATATTCCGGGTGCCAGGTTGCTTTTAATTCATCAACCATGGCTTTCATATCGAACTTGCCAAAAAACCTATCCACCTCGGGCAACTCAGATTCCAAATCTTCTGAATACCTTTCAGAAAGACAGCCCATCACATACAATTTATCAACCTCTCCCCTTTTTTTGGCTTCAGCATAATCCAGAATCATATCAACTGATTCTTGCTTGGCATCGTGAATAAATCCGCAGGTATTAATAAAAACTGCATCAAAACCGGTCTCATTCGAATCGTGCATTACTTCAAACTTTCCCCGTTCCAGTTGATTTAGCAAAACCTCGGAGTCGACAAGGTTTTTCGAACACCCCATGGTTACTACATTTACCCTTTTCTTTGCCATTATCGAAATATTTTGCTGCAAAGTAAAGATAATTTCACCTAAACTGAAACCGCAGGAATTTACTGCTTCGTCTTCAGCGGATTTTCAGCATCCATAAAAAACTGCTCCTGAAGTTGTGAAACCACTGTATCAGCCTTAACCAGTTTATACAAAAAAGGGCCTCCATAAAAATGAAGACCCTTCAATATTGTCTTTTATTGGTTATGGTTCTACTGTTTCTTTTTTTGGTTTTGTTTCTTTCCAGGTGTCGCTGTTAGCAAATTCCCATGTATTCAGGAAACCGATTTTAATAATATTCAGCATCTTTTCCCAGTTAACTTTACTCAACTCGTCAGATGGCTGGTGATAATCGGGATGCATTGCAGCCATAAAATAGAAAATTGGAATATCGGCTTCGGCAAATGGTGCATGGTCACTTCCTCCACGCGGTTTTTCCGATGCACGGTAACTAATATCCAGGTTGATATCGAATTCGTCGATATACTTTTTAGTGGTTTCTTCGATATTGTAATTTGCTTTGGTATAATTCATCGCAGCCTGATTTTTTGCTGTATCTCGTTCTGTATCGCGGGCAATCATGTCGTAGTTCAGGTTAAGAACCACATTCATGTTATTTTCCTGAGCTTCCTGCACAAAATATTTCGAACCGTACAGTCCTTTTTCTTCACCGGTCCAGGCTGCAAAAATTACCGATTTCTCAGGTTTCTTACCGGTAGCCATAAAAGCCTTGGCAATGGTCATTACACCAACCGTTCCCGAAGCATTGTCATCGGCCCCGTTCCAAATAAAACCGTCGTATTTCCCCAGATGGTCGTAATGTCCACCCACCACAATAAATTCGTCTTTCTTTTCGCCTTCAATTATACCAACTACATTTCTGGCTTTAACAATTTTAGAATTCACTGTGGTTTTAAAAGCCACCGATTTTCCAGCCAACGCCTGCGAACCAGGTTTTAAATCGTTGGCTGCAGCTTTTTCAAATGCTTCGATATCGATAACAGTACCAGCCATTATTTCGTTGGCAACACGCTGTGTAATGGTAAATGAAGGGATATTGGAATCCATTTCTTTACCCGGCATTGCCATTCTGGTATTGTAGTATGATCCAAGTGGTTCATCTGCCTCGTAATGGCTCCCTTTAACCGGATAAATTCTGTTTTGTGCCCATCCCAGCGTAGGATCGTTTTCAAAATTCAGCAGAATAATTGCAACAGCACCTGCTTCTTTTATACGCTTCATCTTATCGCGCTCTCTGTAATAAGCTGCATAACGTCCTTCGGGTTCAAATTTCTCAAAACCTACGGATGCAGAATCTTTGTGGCCGGGATAACCAGGTAGGATAACTGCTATTTTACCTTTTAAATCTATTTTTTTCAAATCGCTGTAGTCTTCTTCCTTATCTTCAAAACCGTACCCGACAAAAGCAAGCGGTGCCTGTACAGTTTGTCCAACAGAACTTGTGCGAACATTAAAATCGGTTTTGTATCCGAAATTAACAGAGCTTTCACTTTCCGGAGTGCTAGAAATCACAGAAAACGTTTGCTCATCGCCTGGTTCGTATTGAATTAAGCTAAAATTCTGGTAATAACTTTTCGATGCTTTCGGGCGGATACCAGCCATCATTTCACGGCGTGTTGGCCTTGTTCTGACTTTGTCGCCATATGGTTTAATTCCATAAACTTTAAACATAGAAGCTATGTAATCGGCAGCCATGTAGGCTCCTTTTGTTCCTACAGCCCGGCCTTCTGTCCAGTCGGATGCCAGAAACTCAAGCTGGCCTTTTACAGATTCCATGGTTATGGCATCGAGGCCTTTCTCTTTTTCTGTTTGCGAAAATGCTGAAATACCTGCCAGAAGCAGAATAAACAGTGCAATTAATTGTTTCATTGTAAAAGTATAATTTATTGATTACTTAAAATTTGTTACCAATTAGGTTTCTTTCCTGTTGATTCAGAAGCGCAATATTAATAATTTCTCTGCATATTCCTCAATACTTTTTTAAACATTTATTCATAATAAGCTAAAAACCTATACTTATATATTTGCTAAGTTTGAATTGAATTTGAATCGCATTCATTTTTAATATCTTTATGATGGTTGAATTTAAAAAGATTCTAAAAGCCAGCAACGAAACTTAAACTCATGAATAAAAAAGTGTTTCTTTTAATGGTTATTACAGCGATGACACTGGGCACCGCGTGGGCTGTGCGCGGTAAATTCGGCCACGAACAGGGCGCTGCATGGGCCGGTGCAATAGGCGGGCTTGTAATAATCTTACTTTCAGGGAGAAAAGACTGGTACCAGAAAGTTTATACAGCTGCATTGGCTGCAGCAATTGGCTGGGGAATGGGAGGAATGATGAGTTACGGCCGTGTAGTTGGTTATGGCAGAACCGACGATTTCCCGAATGCCTTTTACGGATTGTTAATGCTGTTTATAATTGGCGGTTTATATGGATTAACCGGTGGAGGCTTGTTTGGATTAGCTCTTGCACAAACCAAAGAAAAAAAGGTTAACTGGCCCAGGTTAATTGTTGAAATGACCATTGGCGGTTTTCTGTTTTACGGATTTTTTGTGGCACAACTCGGCTGGAGAATGACCCCTCCCCGCTCCGAATTATGGGCCGGATGCATGGGCGCTGGTTTAGCCATGGTTTGGTTTCTTTACCGTAACAAATGGACAACTCCTTTACGAATAGCATTATTTGCCATGCTGGGCGGAGGATTCGGGTTCGCCTCCGGAAACTTTCTGCAAATCGTTATCAACTCTTTCGAGATAAATTTTAGCGGGTGGAATCTAATGGAATACAGCATTGGTTTTTGGGGCGGACTGGGAATGGCTTACGGAGTTTTTACATCAGAATGGGAAAAGCCTGAAAAATCATTATCACCTGCTCCAATGTCATCAGGAGTGGCTCTTTTGGCAGTAGCCCTGATTATTCCGTTTATTGTATGGCAACAAACATTTACCCTTGAAAAAATTACAGAACTGGTTAATCAGCTTGATTGGGCCAATGTAAATGCCGGTGTGTACTCAATCTGGCTTATTGTAATTGGTTTAATCTTAGTTATGGCTGTTGTTTTGTATTTTAATTTCCGTAACACAAAAGGACTGGAAACCGGCAGAAAAAATGTATTTCTCTGTTTTATCCTGCTTTTTGCAGTTTATATTATTATCAGCGACATAAGAACAGGTAGTTACTTTACATGGGCTTTACCCGAACAAAAACTGTATTGGGTAAATTTTGTAATCATCCTGTTATTAACTCATAAGGTAAAACCCTTAAGTTGGAAACAGCACAAAACAGAATTTAAGTACATCAACTTCTGGATACTTTTTAGCGCAGCAATAATTTTAATTGCTATACTTGCACTCATTGCTATTCATCTGCATGGTCAGCTTGATGTTAGTCATCAGAGATTTCCTCTATAAAAAAAACAATAAAACGAATAAATCATAATAAAATACACAATGCGACAACTGACAATTATTTTTCTAATTCTGTTTACATTACCTGCTATAAATGGCATGGCTCAAAAATATGAGGCTCTGAAACTCGATGAAAAAGGAGAATTTAAAATCGTGCAGTTTACTGATACTCATATAAACCAGGAAAAAGAAGACATCAGCCTGGTTTTGAATGTAATCAGAAAAGTAGTTGAAAACGAAAAGCCTGATTTGGTAGTATTTACAGGAGATATTGTTACCGAGGACAACCCGAAAAAAGCCTATTCACAAATAGGTGATCTTTTAAAGGAAACAGCAACCAAATGGGTAGTAGTTTTGGGAAACCACGACGACGAACACAATACCAAACGGACAAAAATTGTCAAAATTCTTTCGAAAATACGTGGATGCCTGAACCAGGTTACCGATAAAAAATACGGCTATTCCGATTTTGTATTAAAAGTTGGTGAAGGTGAAAAAACATCGCTGCTCTATTTTCTCGATTCAAACGCCTACTCTACCCTGAAACCCAAAGTGGAAGGTTACGGATGGTTTACAGCTCAGCAAATAAACTGGTACAAAGAAAAGAGTAATGCTTTTACCAAAGCAAATAACGGAACTCCTCTTCCTGCACTTGCATTTTTTCATATTCCGTTACCAGAATACAAACAGGTCTGGAATTCGGAAACAAGCGTGAAAATTGGCGTCAAAAACGAAAAAGTTTGCAGTCCTGATATCAACAGCGGTATGTTTGCTGCCATGGTTGAATCAGGAGACATGATGGGAACTTTTGTTGGGCACGACCATGTGAACGACTACATTGGAGTACTTTACGACATTGCTCTTGCATACGGAAGATGCTCATCAGTAGGCACTACTTACGGAGATCTACCTTCAGGTGGACGCGTTATCGTTCTGAAAGAAGGCAAACGCCAGTTCGACACCTGGATTCGCGAAGCGAATGGAAGTATTCTATACAAATGCTCGTACCCAACCTCTTTTATAACAGAAACTGAAGCAAATTAAGAATCCTTTCTTGGCATTTCTTTTAAATATGGCGTAACTTTATATTAACTCCTTTCGTTTTTTGATTTAGTGAAACGAGCATGAGAAATATTTTCTCACACAGGTGGATGTTTATAAAGTGAGTTCCATCTGTTGCCGCTGAGAATGAATAATTATAAACAGATGAAACGAGCATGGCAAAATTTGTCACACCGGAAGATGATTATAATTCATGCGAGTTCCATGAGTTACCGATAAATATTAAACAATTATAAACAAATGAATTCTTGTTTAACGTCATAAACAAATGCCATGGAAAAGTTAATAAATGTAACCGGATCGATTGCCAAAACCGAAAAACTGGTTCCGGTAAAAGCCAATATTCTGGAAAACACCTGCGTTGCAGAAGCAACAAGTCCTTACGCCCATTATTACGGACAAGTGCCGCAAAAGCCAAAGCCCAATTCACTGTTTCTGTTTACCACAAAATTTTATTTCCTCGAAGAAATTATGGGCTTTGCTCAGGCGGTTGAAAAATGTTTGCTCGAAAAAATAAACATTGCCAGCGCTGTGCTTGAACTCAAAGGTAAACAATACCCTGCCATCCGGATTAAAAACTTCCCCGATTACAGCCAGCTGCCGTCGCTGCAATCGTGCCTGACAAGCCAGGGAGTTGAATTTACACCAAAACTTAACCTGCAGGGCGAACTAAAATCGAGAATAAGTAAATTGTTTGTTTTGAAAGAACTTGCCCCGGGTTTCTACTCAGATGCAACAGAGGAAAACAAAGGGTATTTTACAATCGACAAAAAATTATCGACAGCTGATTTCGAGTCCATCCTGATGAGAATAAGAAACAACAGTGTTTGCAAACTCTTCGATGCCGAGCATGGAGAAATTCTGAACAACGGAGAAGTAATCGAAATCGTCAGGGTATTTGCAGAAAGCCTTGAGCTGCCGTTAATAAAATGTGTAAAAGAGCAGTTTGAAAAAATGATGTGACTTCCAACAATAACTAAAGTAACCTACTCCTGATGGTGTGTACAAAAAACTAAATTCAAAATCAGGAATTATTAAACCATAAAGTAAAATGTCTGAACATTTAGTTGCATATGTTAACTGGAAACGTATTACTGCCTGGAAAATTTTATCGTTATCCGTTTCCAATAAAGAACTGGTTCCATTCGCATACGGATCAAAACAACCCATATTTAAAAAATATGCCCAAAAAGATAATATTATCTGGGTTTTTAGCATTCCAATGGTAGAATCGGGGACAAAGAAGGTTACAATTAAATACAGGCCAACTTTAGTGGCCAAAATTGTAATCGATAAAGTCGTTAACTGCTCGTCTGACTTAAAAATATTTAAGAACAAAAAAGAAATCGAAAAACTAATTTGTTTATGGGGTAATGTTGCATTAGCAAATGCAAAAGAAAGTCAATTCTTTGAATTAAATGATGCAACAGATATTTTGCTGAACCTGAGTTTTACTGGTAAAGGTGGAACAACATCAATTTCCAATCCTTTTCAAAAAAAACAGGATGATATTAATTCTAATAAAGACCAAAAATTAAGAGTACATATTGCCAGAAACCTAAGATTTATCAGACATATCGATAATAAAAATAGCAGTTGTGTTAATGAGTTAACACAATTTTCAAAACAAATCAAAAAGAGAAGTGTATTTATAAGCTACGCTTTTGCCGATATAAAAGTAAAATCCAACGATACCAAAGAAGGCAGATCTTTAGCTTTGGCACTTGCAGATGAACTGCTGGGCCATGAATGGAGCCCCTGGCTTGATACTTTGGTAATTAATCCACGAGATGGGATAAACAAAAAAACGATCCCAAAAGACCGGCTGCAAAAGTTACTGGATTTTGGAATTGCAGGATGCCCCTTATTTGTTGCACTAATTTCAGACAATTATTTAAGAGATGACAAACGAAAAAAAATAAAATGGACCCTCGAAGAACTCAAAACCGCCAAAAATAAAAAAGATGAAAATATTGTGAATAAGATATTTCAGGTTAATTTATGCAATAAAGAACTCCCTGGTTTTGATTTTTGTTTTCCATTTGACAACGTAAAAGACCTGGCAACCCAAATAAACGATACATACAAAAAATTATAAATTCCTAAAATCATGTATAAACCACTTTGTTTTGTAATAATGCCATTTAATAAAAAGAAAGATGCCGGGGGCAATGAAATCGATTTTGATGTAGTTTACAAATCATTATTAATACCAGCCATCGAAGCGGCTGAGATGAAACCTATTCGTGCTGATGAAGAAACAATAAACGGAATTATTCATAAACCCATGTACGAACGGTTGATTTTATGCGATTATGCTGTTGCCGATTTAACAACAGCCAACGCAAATGTTTTTTATGAACTGGGAATCAGGCACGCTGTAAAACCATTTACAACCATTACAATCTACTCGTCCAATTCGGTTCTTCCATTCGATGTAAATTTTTTAAGAACCATGCCATACAGTTACGACCCCGAAAAACAACTTACCAATCTTCAAAAAAATATTAAAAGACTAACTGCTCAGTTGTTGAATGCAAAAAAAGAGAAAACCACCGACAGCCCGGTATATCAGCTGGTGGATGGCATTGCATTTCAAAACAGTGTGGCACACGAAAAAACGGATATTTTCCGCGATAAAGTGAAGTATAATACCGAGATGAAGTACATACTCGCCAAAGCGCGAAAAATGGAAGGTGGAAAAGAGGAAAAAACAAAAGCAATTGATGAAATCGTAAAAACACTTAAAACCGAAAATGAAGTTACAGGTGTCCTTATTGATATAATGCTTTCGTACCGTGCCATTGGTGCCATCGGGAAAATGATTGATTTTATTAATACTATGCCTTCTCATGTGCAACAAACCGTTATGGTGCAGGAACAGCTGGGATTTGCACTTAACAGAAACAACCAACACGATGAAGCAGTTGAAGTGCTTGAAAAAGTGATAAAAAATAATGGTCCCAGCAGCGAAACATACGGAATTTTAGGCCGTGTTTTTAAAGACCTTTTTGATAAAGCAAGAGTTGATAAGAATGAATTACTGGCAGAATCGTACCTGGATAAAGCATTGAATACTTATTTAAAAGGTTTTGAAACCGACTGGCGGGATGCCTACCCCGGAATAAATGCCTTAACGCTGCTGGAACTAAAAGGAGAAAGAGAAAGAATAAAGCAACTGGCTCCGGTGGTAGAATTTTCTGTTTTAAGAAAACTGGAAACAAAAAAACCGGATTACTGGGACTATGCAACCTTACTTGAACTTGCCGTTATTGAGAACAACGAAACAAAAGCAAAAGAAAACCTGGTAAAAGCCATTTCGTGCCCGATTGAGGGAAACTGGATATTTAATACCACAGTTAAAAATTTGAATCTTATTCAGGTTTATCGTCAAAAAAGGAATGAGGATGATGTAGTTCCCAATAAAATGATAGGGTTACTTGAGGATCAAAAGAAAAGATATTTTAGAAATTGATTAAATTAGATTGAAAACCCTGAAAAAAATGATTAATAAACGACTAAAGATATGAATCAAGAAGAGTACATAGAAAAACGCCTTGCCTATCAGTTTAAATGGTACGATGATAAAAGTGTTATTTACCAAAAAAGGTTTAAACGTATCAGAATAATGGAAATTGTCTTTGCAGCTTCAATTCCATTATTAAGCGCAATTCCCGGCGAAATTGGAATGGTAAAATTAACAATAGCAACCCTGGGTGCGGCTATTACTATTATTGCCGGAATTAATGCAATGAACAAATATCACGAATTATGGATTAGTTACCGTTCAACAGCTGAAATGCTGAAACATCATCAGTTTTTATTTGAAACGCAATGTACGCCATACGATAAAAAAGATGCATTTAAAAAACTGGTTGAAAACACAGAAAGTATCCTTTCGAATGAACAGGGAACCTGGACCAGTATGTTTAATGAGCAAATTAATGCGTTAAAGACCGAAGAGACATAACAAAAAGTAAACTACAAACGTAACAGCATCTATTAACTCTGTTTTAAAACTGCACAAAGAAAATGAGCGACATTTTTATCAGTTACTCCAGTGCCGATCGAGACAAAGCAAAAATTTTTGCAAATGCACTGGAACAACATGGCTGGTCGGTTTGGTGGGACAGAAAGATTCCGCCAGGCAAGAAGTACGACGAAGTTATAGAAGAGGAACTGGATAAAGCCAAATGTGTTGTAGTACTTTGGTCTGAAGAATCGGTAAAGTCTGATTGGGTAAAAGAAGAAATTACAGAAGCAGCCCAAAATGATATTCTCGTTCCGGTATTAATCCATTCTGTAAGAATTCCGTTGGGATTCAGGCGAATACAGGCGGCAATGCTGTTCGATTGGAATGGGGAGCCAAAAAATTCCGAGTTTTTACAGTTTGTAAATTCAATTCAAAAGATTACCGGGACAGGTAAATCAAAATCGTTAAATCCTGTTTTGAAAGAAACAGAAAATATATCTTCCAGGTTAAAATCACCACAGCAAAAAGAACATGGCATCAGGGAAACAGCCAGGTCATTATCGCAAAATCATGATATTGATTCAAATAGTAATCTTGTTCGCTTAAGTCTTCCGAAAAGAATTTATTCCGATATGTTCCTCGCTCCAACCGGAGATTACCTCTACATAACAAGATTAAGGGAAACTGTTAATTATCGGAATTATTACGATTTGATATACTATAATACATTGCACAGAAACTCAAAATTGCTGGCTGATATTGGAACAGATGATATTTTTGGAGGCTTTACAAATGACCTTTTTTTTAAGTCTGTTTCAGTTGAAGAACATAATACAAGTCGAATTCTTGCATTTAATAAAGAAACTGAAGTTGCACATCCTGTATCAAAACATATTGTTGAAAGTTTTACTACAGTTCACGATAAAATTATCTACAAAAAAAACAACCAATATATTTGTTTCGGCCACGATGGGAATCCAAAACAGCTGGATTTAAGAAATGAATATTATGACTTGTCTTTTTGCGACCATCCTTACCGACAAATAGCAATCGGCAAAAAAATAAGGGAAGGGAATGATGTACTTGACAGGCTTTACGACCATTTTTTTATTGAATTCGATAACGATTTTAATATTCTTAATGAAACAAAACTGTTTTCCGATACCCGGGAAATTAAATACGGACGGTTTTCGGGCTGGACATCCACACAAATTCTATATCATGTAAAATTAAACAAGAAAGGCCGGCTCGCCGAACACCAATTCACATTTAATGCATTAAATATTAATTCAATAAAATCGTCCCCGGTATTTACCCATAAATATGAGATGGGAGCTGTTTTTAGTGCACACCGCGATGGTTTTATATTCTATGCAGAAGAAATAGAACAAAACCAGTTAATTAAATTGTTTATTTACGATAATGAACGACAGGAGAATTATTGTATTAAAGAATTAAAAGGCAGTTACCGAAATTTTTGTTTGAATAGCGACTGGAGCAAAATATTTTTCAAACAGGTTTATGACACCAATGGCAAAGGCACATTTTATGATTGGGAAAATGAGAGTGAAATATATAGTATGGTATTAAAAATGTGACTTTAAAAATCAGAATTGCATCCCGCACTCCTGCTTCGGTGGGAGTTTTTTTTGAAATAAATTTACTTTGAATCTAAATAGTCAGAATGCTATTTGGCAACCAGAATCCCCTTCTTTTTCAGAACCTTTATAACCAGGTAAACAACAAGTACTGCTGCAAAGATTATAGCGAATAATTTAAGATTAATCAGTTCCTTGTATAAAAGAATAAGCAGTATTCCCGTAAAATAGATAAACAGCGAATTATATTCGCGGATTACCACCCGGGTGAAGTTAAATTTATACTCTTTAAACAGTTTGCCGACTCCCATCAGTTTGGGAATTATGGCATAGGTAGTTTTTTTGTATTCCCTGTATTCGTCGCCAAATTTCCCGATAAGAAATGCCTCTTCGGCTTTAATTATTGCCACATATATAAACACGAAAAAAGGAAACATTACCAGTAGAAACAGCAGCGAATTGGAAAAAACAGCAAAACCCAGTATAAGTAAAATATTACCCAGGTACATAGGATTTCGGCAAACGCTGTAAATACCTTCTGTAACCAGGTTATTGGCATGAATCCTGCGGTTTTTTCCGCCCCGTACAATGTACACCAGTCCAATGGTGGCACTGCGGGTAAATACCCCCAGAAATATAATTACCCCTCCCAGTATTAGAGCTGTTTTTACATTGCCAAATATATCCGGCGAAGGAATAAACAGTGTAAGGTAAAACAGGGGAAATAAAAAGTTTCTGTAATGAAATATCCAGTTTCCGAATTTTGTAAGCATATCTGTTTTTGTTGTTTGAGCCGGTTATTTAATGGCAATAAGCCCAGCCCAGTTATACCATTTAAAAAAGGTTTCGTACTCTTTAAATCCTGCATCCGACAGCATCTGTTCGTTTTCGCTTAGTTTATAGGGAATAAGCACATTCTCTAAAGCTTCCCTTTTTTCTGCAATCTCCAGTTCGTCGTAATCGTTACGTCTTTTATAGTCGTAATAATAATCAATAAACTTCCGGTTAAAATGATTTCCTTCTGTCAGAATTTTTTCAACCAGAATAATGGCACCTCCCGGATTTAACTGGTCATAAATTGATTGAATCAATGGCAGCCTGTACATTGGCCTGATAAACTGTAATGTGAAACACATCACCACAACCGAGGCATTTTCTATCTCAACGCCATTTCCTAAATCTGCTTCTTTTAACCGGAAAGGCTGCTCAACATTATTTGCCTCCATGTTTTTTTGGCAGCTTTCAATCATCTTTGACGAATCGTCGATACCCATAAATCCTACCGATTTATCGAGAACCCTGCTCATTGAAATCATTGTTGTTCCTGTAGAACACCCCAAGTCGTACACATTTGTACCGGGTTTTGCCACTGCCCCTGCCAGTTCAACCATCATACGCTGAATCTCGAGATAATAGGGCACCGAACGTACAACCATATCATCAAAAACATCTACTACCTTTTTATCAAACTGAAAATCTGTCGACCCCGAATATTTGTCTTTAAAAACCTGATCTTTCATGAATTAAATCCCCTTAAAAATGCAGCACAAATATGATTAAAAAATTTTGGAATTAAAACTATTCACAAATGGTACTTTCGCAATTAATTTTAACCGGCTCTAACGCAATGCTTCGCTAATTTCAGACAGACGCCTTTTCACCTCGTCGTCGTTTGGCCTTAGCTCCAGCGCTTTTCGGTACCAGAATCTGGCAACGCTGTAATTTTGCGCTTCGAACGCAGTATTTGCTGTATTTTTATAATTCTGAAACTGTTGTTCCGATTGGCCGGCTACTCGTTCAGCCACCCTGCGCTGAATTTCTGTCAGCTGATTTTTAGGATAAACCTCATCGGGTTTTTGCGACAATGCCTGGTTATACCATCCACGTGCTACTGCCAGCTGGTTATCGCGGAAAGTGGAATCTCCCAAATTGACAAACCGCAGGTATTCCCTGTCGCGCTGACTTAGCAACATTCCATTCAGAATCCGGTTAATTTCACTAATTCTGCGTGGCGGATAAGGTTCTTCCGGTTTTACATCTGTGGCTTTATAATACCATGCCCTCGAAACATTATATTGCTGGTCGTTGAAATAGGCATCGGCTTTCTCAATAAACGCATCGTATAATGAGCTTAAACCCGATTCTTCCAGAATCTTCTGCTCGTCCAGTTCGGCCTGCATTTTTGCAATGTCCTCCCTTCTTTTCTCCAAATCTACAGCAGCTGTCTGTTCAGCCAAAATCCGTTGCTGTTCCCTGTAGAGAATATCATCTATTTTTGAAATCTGCGACTTTGGATATTGCTCATCGGATTTTACAGCCAGAGCTTTTTCGTATTCTGTTTTGGCCTGAAGGTAATTTTGTGTCCTGAAAAATCCGTCAGCCGCCACAATTATGGTACGGTAGCGGTCGTCGAGCATTTGTTGCTGAATGAGCTGGTCAATCTCAATAATCTTATCTTTCGGGTAATTCTCATTAGGTTTTATTTCTGATGCTTTCAGATAATTCTCTCTGGCACTGCTATAGTTTTTGATATTAAAAAACCTGTCGGCCTGCTGAATGAATCCTCCATAATTCCTGTCCAATTCTGCATGTGCAGCACGGGCTGCTGCAAGCTCACGTAGTATTACGTCAATTTCATCAATTCGCTGTTGCGGATAAGC
>JBDLJS010000101.1:0-14517 GCA_039714235.1 Bacteroidota bacterium
GCAGAGATCATACCACTTTGGGACATTGGGGTAGTGGGAGGTACGTACTGAATTAATATTGTTTTGCTTCATAAGGATAATATCATTCATCATATCCTGTTCATTTACATAATGCCCTGTTTCGGGATGATGTTCGTGCCTGTTGGTACCTTTAAAAAGTACTGCAATACCATTTATCAGTAAATTACCATTGGCGATCTCCACTTTCCTGAAACCGATCTTTTGTGGAATTACTTCAAGTACTTCTCCCTTTTTGTTCTTAAGACTTATAAAAAGGTCATAGAGGTAAGGCGATTCTGCATTCCAGCTGTTAATCTGCTTAATTGTCTTTTCACTTAAACTAAAGCCCTGCTTCCCTTTGGAAATAGTAAGTTCCTTGCTGTCACTTATTATATTGTTTCCCTCACTGTCAGATAGCTCGTAAGCTACTGTAAAATTTCCTTTTGCACTGGAAGTTATCTCTCCCTCAATGCTAAATATACCATCCGAAAATGAGCCATCAAGAGAAGAAGTTACATGAAAGTCCCTGATATGTGTTGTGGGTGTTGACCAAAGGTAAACATCCCTGAATATCCCGCTTAAGCGCCAGAAATCCTGGTCTTCGAGATATGAACCGTCACTCCACCGGTAGACCTCAACTGCCAGGGAGTTTTCTCCTTTTTTAAGGTATTCTGTTATATTGAACTCAGCAGGTGTGCGGCTTCCCTGGCTGTATCCCACTTTTTTACCGTTCACCCAGATATAGAAAGCCGACTCGACACCGTCGAAGTTAATAAAGACCTGACGTCCCTTCCAGTCGGCAGGAACTGTAAAATTATGACGATAAGATCCAACCGGGTTCCACTCTTTGGGAGCTTCCAGGTCTTTTATTTCAAAGGGGTATTTTACATTGGTATAGACAGGCATTCCATAGCCATGCATCTCCCAGTTTGATGGCACAGGTATTTTTTTCCAGCCGCTGTCATCATAAGCGGTTTCATAAAAATCTACAGGTCTCTGAGAAGGATTTTTTGCCCAGCTGAATTTCCATTGTCCGTTAATGCTTTTATGATACTGAGATGCCGACCTGTCAAAGCTCATGGCCCTGTCAATATCTCTGAAAACCATCATGCTTGCATGAGGCTTCTCCCTGTTTATCTGCAGCACCTTAACATTATCCCATTCGGGCGTATTGGCCAGGCATACTGATGTAATAAAAAATAAACTTGTTAGTAAAAAAGATAGTTTCTTCATAATATTTCAATTTCGTGTTATACTTCGTACTTCGTCTGACTTTGAATATCAATATTCAATTTTGTTCTAAAAAATTTTGTTCCCTTATTCCAAGCTTCTCCAAACTTTTTCTATTAATGCTTTGGTTGCGAGTATTCCTTCGTGCTCACTGAGTATCTCCCCTTCGTATTCTATACCAATATGCCCATTATATCCTGAGTCTTTAACGATTTTGAGCATCTTGTAATAATCTATTTTTGTATTCTCTCCCTTTTCATTAAAATTATATGATTTAGCGCTAACACCTTTAGCATATGGTAAAAATTCAGATACTCCTTGATATCTATCATATGCTTCGCTGCAATCACCTTGGGTGGTTCCCCATTTCGCACTGAGGCACCAGTTGCCAAAATCTGCTAAAGTTCCAAAATTTGATTTATTAACCTGTTCTACGATTTCCGTTATCAATTTGGCATCAGAACTGTACAAACCGTGATTTTCAATGATAATATTGATGTTTTCCTTGGCAGCATAGTCCGATAACCGTCCCATACTATCAATTATCGCTGAACGAAAAATATTTTTGTCACTGTCACCAAATGCATTTACTCTAACCGAATGACATCCCAGAATTTTAGCAGCATTGACCCACTTATAATGATTTTCAACAGATTTTTTTCTTTCCATGTCATTGGCAATCCCAAGATCACCTTCATCATCAACCATTATCAATAAACTTTTTACACCGACATTATCAGCACGTTCTTTCATGTTGTTCCAGAATTTTTCATCTTCTCCAGAATCTGTATACCACTTGTTCACATACTCTACAGCATTTATGCCATAGGTATTTATGGCAATACTGGCGAAATCATCAGGATTGAGACTACCATCGTCAAATTGACGATGCAATGACCACTGTGCTAATGATAATTTTAAATTGGCTGATTTTTTTTCTCTAGTATGGTCCAATAAATTGGAACCGTATGTCACCAGGGGAGTAGCAGATAAAGCGCAAGCGCTCCATGCAGCCTTCTTTAGAAAAATTCTTCTTTTCATCGTAATTATAGTTTTATTTCATAATAAATTCAGCTGTTCGTTAAGATACATCGTTTACAAAAGTTAATACATATATGTAATACGTAGAAAAAACGGTTAACCCCCAATAAATAAATTGAAATTTATTATTGCAACCTTTATTTCTTAACTCCTTTTCATTAAGTATTCTAAAAACACATTTCTATAAAATACTTTCCAAATTCCATTTCCTAAATCTTCTAATCCAACGTATTTACCTTCCAAACCGCTATTTATTTTATTAAATGTACTCGTTTTCAAATTTTATGATATTGATATCAGATTTTGAATTGCTACTTTTTTGCTGTTCACATATAATTTACTTTTTAGCCAATAGAATGATCCATTTTGAATTAATATTCTTGGATTTTTTAATATTTATTGAAAGCCGCCCACTAATTGTGAGCGGCTTTAAGTATGACTACACTAATCGTAAGAAAAGTTATATTTTCTTTTAATTTCAACCCGCACTAATAACCCGGATTTTGTTCCAAATTAGGATTCTTATCAATATCATCTTGAGGAATAGGAACCAAATTATGGCTGGCAGGGAATGATTGGTTTCTACCACCACCAAGCACAATATAACTGGTGTCAAAGTCCAACATATCCTGATCAAATAATTGGGGTACAGCATCTTGACTTGGAGCACTCGCATTTCTGGTAATTTTTACACCACGCGGCTCAAAACCATCAAGTACCTCTTCTGCAATTCCCCAACGTATAAGGTCAAACCAGCGATGATTCTCAAAAGCAAGCTCTATTTTCCTCTCCTGGCGAATAGCATCACGCATATCGTCTTTTGATAAACCTGCAGGCAAATCGGGAAGGCCGGCTCTTGCCCTGACTAAGTTTATTGCATCGTAAACTTTCTGAGAAGGGCCGGAGGCTTCATTAGCACCTTCAGCATAGTTTAGCAATACTTCGGCAAAGCGTATTTCCTTATAACTTGACACACTTTGATGGGCCTTGGTGGCAAAACCATCTGCAGGATTTATAAACTTTTTAATCAAATAACCGGTAATAGATGCAGCACCATGTGGTTTATCGCCAGGTCCTTCATTGAAATTGTTCCATTCCATGTCGATAAATGGTTCACCGAATGATGGCTGTACCTCAGAATATTCACTTCCATGATAAAAGATCGAGGCATAAAAACGAAGGTCCCTGCCATCATACGGACGGTCAGGATTATATCCTGAGGCACCATCAGTAATTGGTAAACCAGTTTCTGCCATTTCATATGAATCAACAAATTGCTGGGTCGGATCTGTTTGACCTCCCCAATCAGTTCTCCAGCGCACAGGCCCGTTAAAATATGCAAAAGAATGGCCGGCATTGGGAACGCTGGTTAATTTCTCCATAATTACCTCATTATTGCCACTATAAGATCGGAAAAGTTCCTGATAGTCAGGATGTAATGCTATACCATCGTTATCGGGTCCGGTAATAAGTTTATCAGCTAAATCAGCAGCTTTCTGCCACTCTTCGGCATACAACATTACCCTTGAATTAATAGCTATCGCTGCTTGTTTATTTACCGCGCCCGCTTCTGCTTCCGACTTGTTGGGCAAAATAAGAGCGACCGCATTCAATTCTGCATTAATAAAATCATACACAGCTGATCTTGCTGTTTTGGAAACCAGGATATCATCATCGATACTCTGAACTTCAGTAATTAGAGGTACATCGCCATACCTGCGTGCCAATTCATAATATTGAAATGCCCTAACATACCTGGCCTGGGCAAGCACCATATTTTTATCAGCTTCTTCCAAAACAGAAGATCCCTCAACGCCTTGTATAATTTCATTGGCTTTCCGAATGGATTCATAGGCTATCTTCCAAAGACCTAACCCGGCTCCATCATTTGTCGGTGACATAGCTCCTTTAACTATAGTATTGACTAGTACCCATCCGCTTTTCGCCCTTGCTTCATCAGTTGCAGAGGCTAGCATGCATTCCCACCTTCCGTAACCATTAGATTCCCAAGCTGCTGGACCGTTAATCCCATAAGGTAAGGTACCCAGTAAATTATATAAATATGCCTGGATCAAATTTTCATCTTCAAATACTACTTCTGAGCTTATTTTATCCAAAGGGGTTCTGTTAAGAAAATCATCATCACAACCTATAATTGCGATTATCAGAAATATGATATAAATTAATTTTTTCATAATTTTTTGCTCTTAAAATTTAACATTTACACCAAAAGTTAAAGTTTTTACCTGTGGGTAAAACGGATTCCTGCTGGAACTAGTGTTATCAAGATCTACCCCTGCTTCCGGATCCCTCCAATCTAAATTCGAAAAACTCAACAAATTAGAACCGGAAAAAAACAAGCGTACATTATCTATGCCGACCTTATTTAGGTTTTTGAAACTATAACCTAACTCTATGTTCCTAAGCTTCAGGTAAGTCACATCAGTTGCCCAAAAATCTGAAACTCTATCATGGTCATGGTTAGCAGGCAAATCGCCGAAAGAAAGCCTGGGGTATTTGGCATCTTCGTTTCCGGGCCTCCACGAATCGGCCAGCTCTGCATATGTGTTTCCATCTCTTTCAAACGGGATAGGATGCCAAAGACGAGTAAAACCTGTTGCTCCCTGAAAATTTGCAAAAAGGTCAAAACCTTTATAATCCAATTCAATACCTAAACCAAAAACCAGGTTAGGTATTCCGCTTTCACCAACTACAGTCCTGTCGGCGTCATCAATTTTCCCATCGGGTTTCCCAGTAAAATTACCACTTGCATCGCGGCCATTAATATCCTTGTACTTGATATCGCCGGGTTTTAATTCGTTGTGGATTGCTTCTGACCATTGAACAGGTGCAGCATCAATCTCAGATTGAGTTTGGAAAAGCCCATCGCTTAAGTAGCCAAACAGTATACCTATTTCGCGTCCGGTTTGAGCAATGGCAGGAAGGATATCTTCCGGTTCAGCAATATCAACGATTTTGTTTTCAGACCATGTGTAATTTGCTGATACTGCAAAACCTAATTCTCCGAATGTATTATTATAACGGATAGCTCCTTCAGAACCCCAACTGTCAACAATCCCTATATTTTCGTCGGGCAACGCGGCACCAAAGGTAGACGGTACTATACCTGAATTTGGCCGGAGTATATCTTCGGTACGTTTACTAAAATACTCAAACTCACCTGATATTTTATTATTAAATAAGCCAAAATCGACACCTATATTCCATGATGTTGCTGTTTCCCAGGTAATATTTGGATTTGCCAGTCCTGTACTGGAAATACCTGAAAGATAATTACCACCAATAACAGTTCCGCCATCAAACGCGAAACTTGACAAATACTGATATGCACTAACGCGGTCATTACCAACCATTCCCCATGAACCTCTCAGTTTTAAATTACTTAAGGCACCAATATTTTCCATGAAACTTTCTTCAGATACTCTCCATCCTGCAGAGAATGCTGGGAAAAATCCGTTTCTCCCTTCAGCAGGAAAATTAAAGGACTGGTCTAAGCGCATATTAGCCTGAAGCAGGTATTTCCCTTGATAGTTGTAGTCAACTCTTCCGATATATCCACGGCGAGCTGTTTCATAAGCAGTTCCGTCATTTGACCATAAAGAAGTCCCCCCTGCAAAAAGTTCGGGAAGTGCCGTTGACATAAATCCGTCACGAAACGCCTGTATTGTATTTCCACTACTTTCAACTTGTTCAAATAATGCAAGTGCGGAAATTGCATGATCTTCAATTGTTGTACTGTAGTTTAAACTAAATTGCATGGTTGATTGCTGATAAAACCTTCGTTCTTCAGACAAATTAATTGATGTAGGACCACCTTGTATCTCCGAATATTCACCGCTAATATCATTTAGCTGGTATATGGTGTAAGGATGTCTAAACAATTTTTCTGAACCTGACGAGAAATCAAAGGAATAAAATGCCTTTGCAAACAATCCCTTAATACCCGGAATATTATATTTCAGGTTAACATTACTTTGAAATACATAAACTTTATCCACGAGAGATCCACTTCTTGTTGCGTTTGCCAATGGCATGGCACTTTGTCCAAGTGCACCCGGCCCTATTTCTTCATCTAAAAATGGTTTATAAATAGGCAGCACCATAAGTGTGCCCTGATAAGAAGAATTTTGTCCTCCCGGCTGTCCTGACCTATTTTCAATCCGCCCTGAAATATCTAATCCAAGCGATAGGTTTTCGGAAAGATCTACATCAATATTTGAGCGTATATTATGTTGTTTATATTTAGCACTTGCAAAAAGCCCTTCCTGGTCTAAATATCCATATGATAGGAAATATTTGGTATTGCCAGTTCCTCCGCTAACAGAGATGCTTTGCTTTTGTTGAGGAGCAGAAGGACTAAACAGAGTTTCAAGAGGAGAATAACTAGGAAGCTCCCCACTTTCATATTTGGCTATTTCCGCATCGGTATACAAAGGCACACCACCGTAATTTACTCTTGCTTCGTTATAGTATGTGGCATATTCAGCCGCATTCATCAACTCAATTTTTTTTATTTGAGACTGGACGCCGTATGACCCTGTATAGGAAAAGACAGGTTTCCCTAGTTTTCCTCTTTTAGTAGTAATTAAAAGTATCCCGTTTGCTGCCCGGGCACCATAAACTGCCGTTGATGCTGCATCTTTCAATACCGTTACACTTTCAATTTCAAATGGGTCCATCCTTGAGAAAGGACGCTCAACACCATCAACAATCACCAGCGGAGCATTGTTGCCTGTAGTACTGAGTCCCCTGATTTGAAGGTTTGCTCCATCGTAACCCGGCTGTCCGCTTTCTTGAATTGCTACTACACCTGAAAGTTTACCTGTTAAAGCAGCTGATAAATTTGGTACAGGTGCTTTTATCAGATCATCTCCTTTAACGGCTGCAACGGCACCTGTTAAGTTTATCTTTTTCTGAGTACCATAACCAATTGCCATAACTTCCTCAAGACCAATGGCATCAAGTTGCATCGTAATATTAATTGAACTTTGCTCACCTACAACAACTTCCTGGGTTTGCATTCCCACAAATGAAAATATAAGGGTGGCATTGTCAGGAATACTGGACAGGGAATATTTCCCCTCTGTATTTGTTACAGTTCCTTGAGTTGTACCCTTAATAATTACAGTTACACCCGGAAGAGGTTGACCGGAATCGTCGGTTACGGTCCCGGAGATGGAGTTTTGTTGTTGTAGTATTAAATCATTTCCATTAACTTCTGGAGTTATAAGCAAAATGAAACGATCTTTTACCTTATAATTCACATCTGTTCCGGAAAACAGCTCATCGAGAACCTCACTAATTTTTTGGTTCCTAATGTCAACAGATACTTCACGATTTACATCAACAAGCTTCTCGCTGTACATAAAATAAAACTCGCTTTGCTTCTCAATATTTTGAAGTACCTCTTTTACTGTACTGTTCTTCATTTTAAGGTTTAGTACCTTGGTTTGCGAATAAGTTTTATTGGCAAATACGCTAATTACAGAAATTAGTAATAAAAAAGTAGTTAGTTTCATTACTCTTAATAATTTTTGTAATCCGGGAATTTCCCATTCCCAAAGAAAACAATTGTTTTTTTTCATACTTTTGTATTGTTAAGATTTGAAATTACCCTGTACATTATTATCTACAGGGTTGGTTTTAAAACTCTCTTCAGGGAAGTGTTGGCGCATTTCCCTGTTGTTTTTTAGTTAGCTTATTTCATAGGCAAATCATTTTTATTAGTTAGGTTTTAATTTCAGCATCGTTTCTCTATTCGTATTTTTTGTTTTGAGAAAGTACCGTCAGCCAGTTTCTTTCGCGGAAAAACCTTGTAGTTTACATCGGTTACTTCAGTCATTAAATCGAGGATAAGTAAGAGAGGGTCGTTGACTAACGTAACCGTATAGGTATAATCCTTTATTTCATCGGCAACTTCAATATCAACATTAAACATCCGGCTTAGCTTTTCAGCTACACTGCTTATTGGCTCGTTATCGAATACCAGTTTGCCATCTTTCCATGCAATGTATTTATCAATTTTTCCTTTGGTTGAGAGAACCTTATCTGTTTTTTGGTTATAGGCTACATGCTGCCCCGGGATCATTGCTCCAACCAGTTCTGTTTTTTCACCCGGTAATATTTTTTCAATAACCACCTTTCCCTCTACCAGAGTAGTTGCAACAACATCGTCACCGGGATAAGCGTGTACATTAAACTCTGTACCCAATGCCTTTACATTTAACTTTCCGGTTTTTACAATAAATGGTTTATCTGGATTATGGGCAACATCAAAATATCCTTCACCTAACAGGATTACTTCCCGTGTATCACCGGTAAAGTTCCCGGGGTATTTAATTTTACTCCCGTAATTCAGGTTTACTTCTGTTCCATCGGATAATTGCAACACTGTTCGTGATCCTATTGGAGCAATAATTTCGAAAGAATCTACTGCGAGGTGTACGTATTTATCGCTTTGAATGTTTTTGTTTGAAAGCATATAAAACATAAGGCCCAATAAAGGGAAAAACAGTATTGCTGCTGCCCGGCTTAACCATGATGTAACCTTACGCATGGTTATTACGCTGCTCTCCTTACTTTGATTCTTTAGGTTTATTTCGTGGTGTATTTTGTTGAGTAAAGCACTGTACTTTTTCTCATCTTTTTCTTTTATCTCGGGGTCAAACGATTTCCAGTCATCGAAGCCCCAGCTTTTACCCTCTTTATTTGAGGCTTCCTTTTCAATCCACCCGGTTAGCTCTTCAAACTCCTTGTCGGTACAACTGTTATTTAAATATTTTATGAGGATTTCTTTTTTCATATTCTTTTTCAAATTATGTACCTCCCCGTAAACAGGGAGGTACTTAAAAACTAACCAAACTAAACCTATGAAATCTATACGAAAGACACAATCAGGTTTATTTATATTACGCACAACTAAAAAAAGGGGACTAAGAAAAAGTGCAACTTTTTTTACTACAAAAACAAACAGAGGAATAAAACACTGACAGCCAGACTATTATCGATATGAGCTTTAAAATATTTTAAAGCGCTAACAAGGTGGTTCTTCACGGTATTTTCAGAGATATTCAATTTTTTGGCAATTTCTTTATGCGTCATGCCTTCCTCACGGCTTAAAAGATAAATTTCTTTCTGACGTGGGGTTAACTGTTTTAATAAGGATTGTACCTTTTGGTTTAACTCATTAAATTGTAATTCATCGATAACCTTATCAGCATTATCGATTTGTTGCAGGGATCTTAAAAATTCTCTGGATTTGTTTTCACTAACTCTTTTGCGTAACAAACTTATTGTTGAGTTGTAAGCAATAGTAAACAGGAACGATTCGAAAGATGAATAAACATCAATCTTATCCCTTGATTCCCATATTTTTATAAAAACTTCCTGGACAATCCCTTCAGCATCTTCTTTCTGTTTTAAATACCTTATTACAAATTCATGCAACTTGTAGCAATATTTATTATAAATGGCATCAAAAGCCACCATATCTCCCTTCTTCAGTAGCTTTACAAATTCTGTATTTGATTTGTTGTTTTTCAAGAATAAATAAATTGCTAGTGTGTCAAAGATATTATTTCAGTTGTAAAAATAAATATTTAACAATGATTTAATTGCCTTTCTATCAAGGCAAATTTGTGGTTGTAATGAATATGGTGATATTTCGAAGGTTTTAATATGACTGAAAAATAAACGGTTAAGACAAATTACCAGCAGAATTATATAAATTTATCGACTGAAACTAATGTAATCATTTTAAATTGATTCCAGCTTTCATCGAGTGATTCTTTAATCTCAGAATGTCCTTTCTTACTGTTAAACCATAAGAACAGATTTTTCAGATCTTTTTCGGAATGGGTTTTTGAAAAAAACGTTTTATAGTTTCATTGAAAAAATTCATCTTATTAAAATATAAATTCCTCAGTGGTATAAGATGGAACTCATCCCGATTAATCGGAATTCGTTTCATTTTCATAAGCATTATAATTTATACGATGAGAATCTCCAGACGAAATAACACAATATGTTTGTTAAAAAAATAGATTATTTCCCACTTAAACACTATTACTGTTTCTCGTTAACAAGTTGCAACCTTACAGTTCCTTTAACCGGGCTTCCTTTCTGTAACTTTTTTCGTTCATCTTTATAGTGTCCACTAAAAAACAGGTCGCCGCCACCGGTTGAATAACCGGCCACAAGGAAACTGATTCCTTTATCGCCATCAACAAACGAGCGAAATGCCTGTGTTCCGTCCGACAATACCGTTACTCCTGTTCCTGTTGCGGAAGTAAGAGATGCCCAGTAAATATTTTCGCGCGTAGCCCTGAAATCGTTTGTCCCTAACTGGTTGGCATCGTAACACCAGTCGTTTTCAGGCACTTGCCCAAATTCCTCCGGAAAAAATGCTTTATCTCCAAATGGGACGGCTATACCGTTTGGCCTTCCGATATGATTATCAGGATACCAGCTCCATAAGCCTTTTCGATACCATTCCAAGTTGTTTACTTTCTCAGGTGCAGTAAACACAATACCCCACTGGCGGGGATTCATTTCTACTTTTGAAGTAAAATCGTATGTTACGTTCAACTCCCCTTCATTATTAAAGAGATACTTTACCGAACCTTTTGCATAATCGTATTCCAGATTGACTAAAACAACTACCGAGTCGTTCGATGCCTTAATATTGGTTTCAAAAATTTCAAGTACTTCGCAAGTGGCATTATGTGTAGGTATATCAAAACTGTGTTCGGTAAGGCAGGCCCCGGTGGTAAGGTCAAGCATCATTAACTCTGCCCCACCTGACAATACCTTTTCTCCGTTAGCATTTGCACCTGCCAAACTCCCTTTATTCTTATCAAAGGTCCATTTAAAGTTTTCTCCTTCAATATATAAAAAGTCGCTTTTCTCGTTTACAGTTAATTGCCCTGAACTTGTTTTTTTATATGGAAAATCATCTCGCTTTACATTCCCAATTTCAATAGCACATGCTTCAACCTCAATTCCCTGTGGTGAAGTAACATTTACCGTTAATATTTTTCCATTCAGGTTACTACTTTTGGGTTTAATGATTACAATTCCTGACTGATGTGGAGTAAGATTAACATCAACAATACCATTTTCATCATCTACTTTCCAGGCAAATTCACACTCGTTTAGATTTGTGAAATCAAACCGATTTTCTATCTGTAACTGAATCCCTTCTTTTCCGGGCACTTCTATGTGTCTGTTGTGAATCTTAACCGGAGAATAGCTTTTCTTCATGTGGTAGTATTCCGGTTTTTCACGTCTCCAGCCATCAATCGGGCCCCACTCGCCGTAACCCACAGTGCGTCCATCTGGCAAGTAAAACACATCATCGATTCCCGACCAAATGGCACCACCAAGGCATCCGCGGCTTTTATACATTCCTTCCCACATTTTCTTAAATCCACGTCCCCACACATCGCGCACACCCGGATCGGTAACAATTTCAACACGATTGTAGGTGTTTAGGTGAGCGAATTCTCCAAACAACAATGGCCTTCTAAAATCTTGTGCAACATCCGCCCCATGTGTCCCCGGGTAATGAATATTGGCTACCATCATTTTTGTACTTCCGTAGTTGTTAAAACCTCCGTATCCCTGGTCGTGGAAAGTTGCCGGCCTGGTAGGATCTGCCTTTGTGTAAAAATCAGCCAGTTTCGACCAGTTCTCTGTCCACATCGATTCGTTGGCCATTGACCAAATTAAAATACTTGGATGGTTTCTGAAAAAAGAAAGGTTAGCTGTTGATACCTGTTCAAAGTAAGGATAAAACTCCGGGTTTTTAGGATCGTGAGTTTTCCAGTGGCTATTTGCCCCATGCCCAACCCAGCAGATGGGATTTTCCAACTCGACATACAACCCAATTTTATCGCACCACTCAATAAACTCTTCTGCGGGAGGATAATGGGAAGTACGGATATAATTTACATTACCGTTTTTAAACATTAAGGCATCTTGCTCCCATTGTTCGGGGGTAAGACTCCTACCGCGCAGCGGATGCACTTCGTGCCTGTTCACTCCTTTTAATTTTACAGAATTTCCATTTACAAAAAGCTGGTTTCCTACCACTTCAATCTTTCGGAAACCTATATTTTTAACAATCAACTCTTTTCCTGCTTCCGAATTTATTTCAAGTTCTAGCCTGTAAAGATTAGGATGCTCGGCATCCCATTTCAAGGGATTCGCAACTGCAAATTGAAGTTCTATTTCTTTTTCCGATTTTCCTTTTAAATCAATCTTTTGAATATTGTTAGAAAGCTTTATTTCTGTTCCTTCAGGATCGAAAAGGTTTACTTTTACCTCTGCGTTATTTTCTTCCGAGTTATTTCTTAAAACACCTGATATTTGAAGATTGGCATTATGATATTTTTCGTCGAGAATAGTATTAACAACCAAATCGGCAATATGAACTTTCGGCACCGCATACAAATATATTTTACGCAAAATACCTCCCATTTGATGAGCCGCGTATTGTGTTCCCGACATTAGGGTATCGGCCATTGTTTCGGCAGTTACACCAACTGTAATATTATTCGATTTACCATACTTTACAAGGTCGGTAACTTCCATATCGAAAGCCACCATTGGCCCGGTAAAAGTTCCTGCCTTTTTGCCATTAACAGCTACCTCAGCCTGGCTGAACACTGCATCGCAACGTAAAAATACGTCATAATTTTTCCATTGTTTTGGAATTTCTATTTCACGGAAATAAGTTCCTTTTTCGCCCGGTTCAACCGAGAAGCCCTGCATTGTCCACTCGCCGGGAACGGTTATGTTTTTCCACGAAGAGCCGGGTTTATTAACTGCGGCTAAATTGCCTTTGTAGGAATCATTAAATTTCCAAGTACCATTTAAATCGACTTTTACTGGAGTTTCATCTAAATTTTCAGGAACTGATGTTATTTGCGCATGTAGATATCCGAATGAAAACATGAATATAAACAGGAGCAGTGAAATAGTTATCTTCTTCATAATTCTTTAATGGTTATTATTTCGATTAATTCAATTCTATTTATTTATTTCAATCACTTGTAGTTTGTCGTTATTCTTTGCCACAATAATACCTTTTCGCCCGTTGTTTCCTAATCCAATCAATGAGATACCTTTTACATCTCCTTGCATTTTTAATCCACTTATATTGGCAGGCACGGGATTAAAACCGCCATTGCCATCACCTGCTAAAAGGAGGCCAACACCGGCATCGTTTCTTACAGTTTCTACTTCTGAATCATACAAATTCCCGCCGATAACTACATCGGGATTTCCATCTTTATTAATATCAAAGGAAAGTATACCGTTTACAGAAGATATTTGTGCCAAATTATCCAGCTGACTTATTTCGAACTTTTCGTTCCCTTTGTTTTCAATGTAGCAGGTGGCAAAATTATTGGCTTTATAGTTTAAAGCCTTTTTCAGGTTATCAGCTCCGTAAACATCTTCCAGGGTAGCCCTGCCATAAGCATCGTGTGTAGGGAATTTTTTCTTAATAAAAGGCATTTGCATTGACGAACAATCCCTTCCGCGTAGTGGGTAAAGTTTATCTCCTTCGTTATAATATCCAATAACTATATCATTAATCCCATTGTTGTCGAAGTCCCTGGCAAATACTTCAAAAGGTTTTTCTTTTGTTGCTTTGTATTTATAATTAAGCCCTAAATTCCCGGCTATTAAATCCATATCTCCGTCTCCATCAAAATCATCTGACAGAATGCTGTTCCACCAGCCAATATCGTTTGCCAATCCTGAATGATTCGTAATATCTTCAAAACGATTCCTTGTATTTTTTAAGATTTTTACCGACATCCATTCGCCAACAACTACTAAATCAGGTTTTCCATCATTTGATATATCTGTCCAGGTTGCATCAGTTACCATACCGATATCTTTTAGCTGAGGCGCTACTTCCTGAGTTACATCAATAAACCTGATGTTCCCGTTCACGCTTTCGTTTTTAAGGATGCAACTCGATGCAGGATAAGGATATTTGCCTGGAATTTGCCGGCCTCCGACAAACAGATCTAAATCACCGTCATTATCAAAGTCGCATGGTTTTATGCACGAACCGCTAAATTTTGTATTGGGCAATGCACCTTCTGCTTTCCGAAAGTTGTTGGAGCCGGTATTTATATACAAACGATCCTGCAGGGGTGCAGAACCATTCCTGTTTTCGTTACTGCCACTGGTAACATATAAATCAGGATC
>JBDLJS010000102.1:0-13954 GCA_039714235.1 Bacteroidota bacterium
GAAAAGTTGCGCTCAATTTCTTCTACTATTGTTGCATTATTTAACTGTGCAAGGTCGAGTTTTTCCTTTAATTCCCGGTTTTGCAGATACCTTAAGTCAGATTCCATCCGGTTATAATTGTATGCCACCGAAGCAATTGTTTTTTCATCGTTCTGAACCAGATAATGCCCGTCGGATGTTATCTGGCTGCCAAATTCAATTCGTGTTCCACGGCCCGAGATTGTTTTTGAAGGAATGAATTTCTCGCCGTTTTTGAGGTTTTCTATTTCCAGCGATGAGTTCAGGTCAATATTCAAATGGCGTGGAATATCGAAAAAGCTGTTGTCGCCCACCGTAAATGAAATTTCCTGTTTCGGAAGGCTATTCAAAACAATATTGTACATTGTTGGTACAAAAAGAACATCGCGGGCAAAAGCTTCGTTTTTTTCTTCCAGCGGAAAACTGAAGATCCAGACTTTGCCATCGTCGTAATTAATTTGCGACAGAGCTTTATCGCCATTCTGAAACGAAAGCAGGTTGATTTCACTGGTACGGATATTTTCTTTAAACTTCAGGTGGCCTTCAATGTCGGGTAGGATAGGATTCTCTTCTCTTTTTGCAAAAACATCTTTGTAAAAAACGTTTTCAAAATCAATTCCTGAAATCTTTTGTGTGGTAGAATCGATACCGCTTATCCGGCTTGCATTAAAGCGCGACAAAAGGTTATTGTTATGAACAAGATTATTACTGATGCCGGGAAACAGAACCACAGATGCTCCGTTTTTTACCACATTTTCCAGTTCGTTTAAAAATCCACTCGAAAATTTTTCGAGGTTGATAAGGAAAATTGAGTTGTATTCTTTCAGCCGGTTAACTTGCAGGCTCTGCATATTCATTTCATCGAGCACAATGTAATCGTCGTTGTTAAAAAGGGCAGTAGTGTGCTCCAGCCCGGTTTTTGAGCTTTCGCTATTACTGTAAATGGCCAGCGCTTTCAGGTTTTTTTCTACAAAATAGCTGATATACCAGTTATTGTCGTGCGTAAACGGATAGTCGGTAATTTCAATTTTGCCCAACTGCGAGCCGCTGGAGTTGTTGGTGTATTTCAGGTTGGCAATAATTTCGTTCTGCGCATCAACCGAAAAATTGGTGATTGATTTAATCGAATCGTTAAGCAACAGTTTCAGAGGCAGGTTTTGGTAATCCTGGTTCGAGCTGTTTTTAATCCTTACAAAAACATTTTCTTCCTGTCCCAGCCGGTGTGCCGGAACTTCCACCCAGCAGGAGTCGATATAAAGATTTGCAACCTCGTTTGGCACAAGCGGGAGAAAGTAGCTGAATATTTTTGTGTCAGAAAAATTCTGAATATCTGAAACGGTTCGCTGAAAATCGGAAATGAAATAGAGGTTTTTATCTTCATTATCCAGCGTCTCGTTATCCTGGCTTGCCAGACGGTTATAAATCAGCGACAGGGGAACAACAGAAGGCGAGGCTTTAACCTCAGAAACCTGTTGGATAAACTGCTCTTTGTTATAAACGTGTTGGTGTTTTGGTTTCAGGTCGTTTGTAAACAGCCTGAACCTGGTGCCGGCAGGGTAGGCGAGGCAAATCTCCAGCGCCTTGTTTCTGGCCACCTCCAGCAACTGTCCCTGCTCCGAAAGAGCATTCATGCTAAACGAGTTGTCGATATAAACTGCAACTAATTGGTTGGGTTGTTTCTGGGCATCGCGGTTTGCAGGAATATACGGCTGGGAAAAAGCAAAAACCAAAAATACGATGGTTAATATCCGGGCAAGTAAAATAAGTAATTGTTTTAGTCTTGATTTTTTTCTTGATTCTTTTTTAATGTCCTTCAGAAAACTAACATTGCTGAAATACACCGTTTTGTACCTTTTAAAACTAAACAGGTGAATAATTACCGGAATGGCAATTGCCAGTAATGCGAACAGAAATGTCGGGAAAAGGAATTTCATAATAATATAATAGCCCGAAGTCCGAAGCTGCGCCGTGAGGCATATCTTCAGAAGAAGTCGGAAGATTTAGTTCTTTAATTGTTAATTATTCGTCTTTAAAAATAGCCACTTCTCTTTCGCCGGTAGATTTAATATATCCACGGAACATTCCGCTGGTGTTAAATTCCATGGCAACGTTACCATTGGCATCTAGACCAATAACACCGCCTGTACCTTTCAGTTCAGAGAGTTTACTTATTTCCTCGCGGCATGCATCGGTAATGTTTAAACCTTTGTATTCCATCATGGCAGAAATATCGCGCGCAAAGCTTAAACGTATATAGTACTCGCCATGGCCGGTACACGAAACGGCACAGGTTTTATTGTTTGCGTATGTTCCGGCTCCAATAACCGGTGCATCGCCAATGCGTCCGTACCTTTTGTTGGTCATTCCTCCTGTAGATGTTCCTGCACAAAGGTTGCCACGGGTGTCTAAAACCGCACAGCCAACAGTGCCCATATTGTCTTTCTGGGTTCTTTCGCGCTCGCGTTTTAATAAACGTTGCAACGACTGGTACCTCGACTCAGTGTAAAAATATTTATTGGGAACAATTTTCAGTTCCTGCTTTTTTGCAAACTCCGAGGCACCTTCGCCGCTTAAAAATACATGAACAGAATTATTCATTACCTCGCGGGCTGCCTCAATGGGATTTTTAATGTCGCGAACTCCGGCAACAGCCCCTGCATTTAGTGTGCTTCCCTCCATAATGGAAGCATCGAGCTCGTTAATTCCGTCGTGAGTAAAAACTGCTCCTTTACCTGCATTAAAAAGTGGTGAGTCTTCCATTACTTTAATAACTTCAACCACCACATCGGTTGCAGCAGCTCCATTCTTGATCATTTCTTCACCTACTTCAAGAGCCTCATTCAGTTTCGCTTTATATTCTTCGCGTTTTTCTTCACTTATTCTGTCTTTCGACATGACTCCTGCACCACCATGAATTACAATGGCATATTTTTGCTGCCCGAAAACTGAAGTTGCAATAAAGAAAATGGCAATCAGTAAAAGGAATATCCTGTTATTCATTTTATATTATTTAATAATTACAAAAATGATATAAAAAATAGAAAACAGAATACTTTCTTTAAGAATCTTTTTAATGATAAAATCGGGTTTTATTTTAAAATTTGGTTTTATCAACTCAGAAAAAAACGACAGGTGTTTCTGTTATTTGTTCTTTTGTTCTGCAGCGAAAATGTGTGCCCGAACCAGGTAGACCAGTAAAATTACAACTACCCCGATTGAGGTAAACAAAACAGCTTTGTAAGTGCCCACATTATCTGACGCTACAGGAAAAAACAGAACAGCAAATACACAACATAGCAGAATAGTAATAACCACCCAAATATTGTACCTGTGATTTTTCATTTTTATTATTCCCTCTCTTGAGATGTTTATACAAGTTACAAAATAACAAATTGAAAGGCAATAACTTAAAACAATTAGTTTCGTGTTTTTTGTTAACATTAAAAAGCTAAAATGTTAATATGAGTTTTAATCCTGCTGTATTTATTAGATTATGTTGATTTTTGAAATGAAAAGTTGGTGAAATGTTAAAAGAAATTGCCTTGTCGCGGAGTGCCATATTTTTTACTTTGGCAACTCTAACGGCATCGACAATATCAGCGATATAAAAGGTTACTACTCCTGCCGCACCTCCAAAAAACAAGATATAAGAAAGAAATTCATCTCCTCCCCATGCCAACGCAAAACCATATGCCATTGAAAAAAGCGATGCTCCTATTCCTCCAAAGTATGCCAGACCGCGTAACGGCTGCCCGACATAAATATGGCCAAGTCCAGGAATGAGTGACATAACACCGGCCAAAGATGGATCGTATTTATCTGACTCGAGCCGAATGTAATCTTTATGATTGTACTTAAGTTTCAGATAATTGTAACTGGCTAAATTCCTTTTTCGCCTGATAACTGATGTTCCATAATCAAAGACATAAAGGTACTCATCGATTACGCCATATTCGTATTTGACTATTTCCTCTGGTTTTTGCATGGTTTGTATCCATTTTTTATCATATATAACTTGAAAATAGATGTTTGAATCCGTGATGGAATCAATTTTACAGGCAATAGAATCGCCTTTATCTGTAACTATTAAATCAAGATTCTGAGAAAAGGAAAAAAAACAGAAAAACACCATAAATGGAACAAGGATTATCTTTTTCATTTTTTAATAATTAGGTTGTTGTTTTAACCTGTCAGTTTATATATTCTTTACGAAGGAATTGAGATTTTGCCTTTCGTGATACTCTTTAACCTGGAACATAAATGCTTCAAACCGGGTGTCGAGGCCAATATTATCGTGCCCGTCGTAGGCAAAGTTTTCCCATGGCAGGCCGTGGTGTTTTTTCCTGAGGTTTTGCGAAACGGTACAGTTTATTGTTCCCGGCATGCAGGTAAACGGCAGAATATTAACAACTCCTGCGATTTGTTTTTCTGCCAGCAATACTGCCGAGCCTATTGCAAGTGGCGGATCGCCATCGTAATCTCTGTGGATAAATTCTCCGCAATTTTCGAGCATCTCTTCCACCTCAACTTCATCTGCCAGTTGGAATATATGATTTAAGCTCCCGGTTATTTTTTTCTCCAGTACCTTTTGAAAGAATTTCTGAATTTTTGCTTTAAAAAGGTTTTTCATATTTCCTTTCCAGCGGCTGTCGCGGATAAAGCGGATCGTTGAATAATTAATCCATTCGCTAAATGGTGCCATCACAGTTTCTGCTCCCAGTTTTTCGAGCCGGTCGACTAAAAAGTTTGAACAGTAAGGATTATCGCGCATAAATATTTCGCCAACAATTGCAACCCTGGGTTTACTCCCCTGATTTTCTGCCGGAATAGCTTTGAACTCCCTTGCAGCTTCTTCTAAAACTCTTGTTAGCCCTTTACAATTATTCTCTACAGCGTTTATTGTTTCTTGCAGGTATTTGTCGTAAACGGCATTGGTCCTGCCTTTTTCAGTTTCGTAAGGTCGTGTCTGTTCCTGCATTTTTCTAAGCAAGTCGCCGGCTACTAATCCCTGCCATGCATTTTTTCTCCATTTTGCAGAGTGCCCTGGAGCAAGACTGGCATAAGCATCTTCGTTACTTGGGTGTGCTATTTTAGCCTCTGAATAACCAAGCTTATCGAATACCTGGCGGTGTAGTTGATTGTATTCTCCAAAACGGCATGGACCGTTATGGTCGGGCATAAAAAAGCTGGATTTTGAGGCATCAATACCAGGCTCTCTCAGTTTCTTCAGGAAACTTCCGAGCGTGCAAATAAACGGGAAACATTCCTGTCCGTTGGTGTATTTTCTGCCCAGTTCAATATCTTCCTTATCGGCCATTGGAAGCACTTCGCTTGGTATTCCGCAGCTACGGCTGGCTGCTGCTATAAAATGGACCGAATCCCTTGCATAAGGTAAGTAGATTGTCCGGGTATAAATATCTTCTTTATTGTGTCCGTTATTGCCTGGCTGTTCTTCTTTCGAATCGTTGGTTGAGTTTATTTTCCAACCCTTCAGACTATCTAAAAAAGCTTCAATCCGGGTTATCATTCCGGCGTCGGCACTGTGTTCGTCCACTTCGAGATGCATAAAGGGTTTGCCTTTCATCTCTTTTTTTACAAAGTGTAGTAAAAAGGAATCGGGTCCACAGCGGAAATTGCTCAGGTAAATGGCAAACAGGTTTTTGGTCCGGGCAATAATACGGCTCGCCTTCAGTATTTTTTGTCCGTTTGGCCAGTACATTCCCGGGTAATCGTCGAAAATAGCTTCTTGTTCAAGCGGAAGAAAATCCAATGGAATGGATTGAACATTCATATTTTGCAGTTTCTGCACCAGCCGAAGGTTTAACATCGGGTCGGTGGTATTGTATGGCCTGCCTATAATCACAATGTTCCAACGGTTATCATCCAGGTTGCTAAAAACTTCAGTTCCCTTGATTTTTATATTCCGTTCAAATTCTTTCTGTTTTTCATCGGCTTTGTCAACAGCTTTTGCAATTTTTATTTTCGACAGGTTGAATTTTTCAGAAAAGAATTGCTGTAATTCTTTTTTAAGCGCCCTTTCGAAATACCTGAAATGCAACGAGGGAATTAAAAGTTTATCCTGAATTTTTTTGTCGCTGAAAGCTGCTTTTACCAGGTAAGGATGAGATTGTACCCACGGGCAGTTGCAGTTATTGGTCGGGTTATCTTTTTCACCCTGAGAATTAACAACAAAAGGCAGAAATATATAATCAACTTCTTTTTCGACAAGATTAAGAACATGACCGTGAACAAACTCCACCGGAAGACAAGTTTCGGAAACCATGGTTTCGATAGAGTTGGTAACTATCTGCCTGTCCGATTCATCGGAAATAATGAGGTTAAAGCTAAGCTCACTGAAAAACGTTTTCCAGAACGGAAAAAGCTGGTAGTAGTTCATCAATGCACGCGGGATTCCAATTGAAACCTGTTTTTTGTTCTGCTGGTTTTGAAATCCTTCGCGTAACATTTCTTCTCTTTGTTCAAAGAGGTTAGGCAGGTTGCTGCCGGCTTTTTTCCTGTCGTCGAATTCATATTTGTCGCAAATGCCTCCGTAGAAAAGAGGTTTTGTTTCACCATCAATTTTCACCCGTTTTATTTCGCAATGATTGGCACACGATTTACAAACAAAATTGTCGGTTTTGTAATTGGTCTTACTAATCTCGAATCCTTTAAACCGGCTTGCTTCACCGTTCATCGACCGGCGTGCCAGAATTGCTGCCCCAATGGCGCCGGTAATGTCGAAGTGAGGAGGAACATGAATCGATTTCCCGGTAACCTCTTCGAAAGCAGCAAGAACAGCTTTGTTGTTGGTTACGCCTCCCTGAAAAAATATTTTATTTCCAACAGGCTTGTCGCGCACCACCCTGTTTAGGTAGTTGTGGACGATGGAGTAGGCGAGGCCGGCAATCAGGTTGTCTTTCGGCGTTCCGTTTTGCTGGTGTGAGTTCAGGTCACTTTCCATAAAAACTGTGCAGCGTTCTCCCAGTTTTGCAGGGCGTTCAGCTGATAATCCTTTTTCTCCGAATTCTTTTATAATGTTTATACCAAGTTTATCAGCCTGTTCTTCCAAAAAAGAACCTGTTCCTGCCGCACAAACTTTGTTCATCTCGAAATCCACAATTACTCCATTGGAAATGCTGATATATTTTGAATCCTGCCCTCCAATCTCGAAAATGGTATCTACTTCCGGATCGATTTGAATTGCAGCAGTTGCCTGGGCTGTAATTTCGTTCTGTATTGTATCAGCGCCAACAAAGTCGCCGGTCAGGTACCGTCCCGAGCCGGTGGTTCCTGCCGCTTTTATATTTACTTTGTTGCCAATTTCGTCACCTACTTCCGATAAACCCTTTTTTATGGCCTCCAGCGGCCTGCCGGCCGTAGGTAAATACCGTCTCGACAGAACATTATTGTTTTTATCAATTATCGCCACGTTTGTGCTAAGCGATCCCACATCAATTCCCAGGAAAGCTTCAACTTTCTTCTGTCCGTTTAAAGAGAAATTATCTTTTATTAATTTGTGTTTTTTGTCGGTTAACTTTTTAAGTGTTTCAGCATCGGTCGATCCGCTTTTCAGATATTCTTTCAACCGCTGGAGATAAATTTTATTATCGGAAATATTTTTTGTCTCGAGGGCAAACAAAACAGCACCAATCGCACCCATCGATGCAAAATGATTGGGTATGATAAGTTCTCCGGGTTTTAGATCGTATATTTCTGAAAAAGCACGAACCATTCCTTTGTTGGCTGCAACGCCTCCCTGAAAAATTATTGGTTTTACCAACGGTTTTCCTTTTCCCAGTGTACTTTTAAAATTGCGGGCAACAGCAAAACATAATCCGGCAATAATATCGTGAACGGGTGTTGCAATTTGTTGCAGGTGTATCATGTCGCTTTTTGCAAACACCGAGCACCGTCCTGCAATGCGAGGCGGTTTTTCCGATTTCATGGCCATTTCCCCGAATTCATTTTCGATGGATACGCCAATGCGTTTGGCCTGCTGGTCGAGGAAGGAACCGGTGCCGGCAGCGCATAAACTGTTCATTGTAAAATCTGACAGTTTCATGCCATCCTTCACCTCATTTTTTTCCAGAAAAATTAGTTTTGAATCTTCTCCACCCATTTCAATTACAGTTCTCACCTCCGGGTGAAGTTCCATTACAGCTTTCGACTGGGCAACAATTTCGTTAACGGCAATTCCGTTAAGTAACTCGGAAGCCAGTTTGCTTCCTGTACCGGTTAAAGCTATGGTTCCTGATAAATCGTTGTGATTCTCTAGTATTTTAGATATGCGGTCTTTTAACGTTTTAAACGGACGGCCATGACTGTAGTCGTAATATTCTTCGATTACCTCTTTTTTATTGTTTAATAAAACGGTATTAACAGAGATGGAACCTATATCTATTCCCAGGTAACTCATAATATTTGATTTTTGGTAAAAACTTGTTACATAATATTACAAACACTTTATTTGTTTGCGAGGGAATTGGTTTAATTATCAACTCTTCAGGTTTTCTTCTATTAAATTTACAAATAAATATGTTAATAGTCAAGTAACTATAAAATTTAGAATGTTTATGGCTCCCATTTCATAAACCAAAGCTTATTCTTCGTCTTCTGTTTCGTACGATGAGGTATCGATATACGACAGGTAAACAATTTTCCATTCTCCCTTAATTTTCTCGAGAAAATGAACTCCTATCTGATGGTACTGGTATTCGTTTTCGCTGTCGTAAATAATTTCGTCGTGAATGGACCAGGCGCTTTTACCGTAAACCCTGATTATAAAATTTTTTTTCTCGTATTTATTGGTAATGGCTAGCGGATGTTCAGCAAATGTTTCTTTATAAACTTTGGCAATCTCGTCCCACCCTTTCCGGTAAACGTATCCGTAACTTCCCGCGTTTAGCCTGGTAGTTACCTCGTCGTGCACATAAATACTGTCGATACGCCCCAGTTCCCTTGCATTGTAAGCGTTGGTTACTTCTTCAATTGCTTTAATTATGGCCACTTTTTCTTTTTCAATCTGTTTTTCGCCCCGGCAGGACAGAAGCATAAGGGAAAAGATAATCAATACGAAGAAGGATAAACTTTTCATGACGTATATGTTTTTTTATCAAGTTACGAAAGAAACCTTTGGAATACAATATTTTGAATAAAAGATGGAATCTAATCTAATTCATTTTCTGTTTTTATTCCATGGCATTATTCTTAAAACCATTGCGATGGAGCACTTATCGTAAAACGTGACCATAATTGTTTCCAGTAACAATAGTATAAACATGTAAAACCTGATGTTTACTCAAAATCCGAACAGGGTGTAGGCAAAATACACAATACGGATTTGCGTGGCAAAAGCAACCAGGCTTTTTTCTTTTAAAGTGAAATAAACGATTTGGATTGCACTTATTGCAATTACCACGTAATACCCGGTTGACCATCCTGCGAGTGTAGCAATGATAAATATGAAACAGGGAAACAATACGAATAAAATTAGTTTTTCATGATGTAAAATTGATTTTGATTTCTTGTTATGATTTTCCCCAAATAATATCAGCAGCTAATTTAACTGCCGCCTTAATAACTATGGGGCAAAGTTTGAATATTCCTTCAGCATGCATTGCTTCATAATCTTCGTGTTTTGTTACCGTGTACTTTTTACCCGTAACTTTTTCGATAACATCCCTGCAGCGGGTTGAGCCATACTCTTTTTCAAATTCGGAACAAAATTTAAACGATGGCTCACGCGATAATCTTTTTCGTTCTTCATCAAACTGCTGTTCTTCGTAAGCCAATCCGATGGCCAGCAAACTCCCGGAAACAGCCCCGCAGGTCTCTCCTCGTAAACCAATTCCGGGAAATGATACAAGCCCTTTTATAATATTTTCCGAGTTTAATCCGAACACTTCGTTCAGTACATGAAAGCTGGTTTGTGAGCATGTTCCGTAAATCGGATAATACTTGTCGACCAACTCGTCGAGTTGTTTGTAAATTTCTTCTTCCGATTCTTTGTTCTGAACTGATTTGAATGCAGGCAGAAGCGTTCCTGGTAGCAACAGGACACTAACAGATCCAAAAGAGCTTTTTATAAAGGATCTTCTGGTGTAGTTGCCAGAACATTTTTTATGAGAAGTATATTTATGCACGATGATTGTATAAAGTTTTTTTAGTCATACCCTCACTTCGAGTGAGGGTATGACTGACCCGGTAATTTATTTCTTTAAAATAGATTTTATCTCCTTCATCTGGCTTTTGGTAAGCGGCCCAAACTGTAGTGCCCCTGCGTTTTCTTCCACCTGTTTTACGGTTTTAAAACCCGGAATTGGAATTGTATTTTCACTCTTCGCCCAAATCCAGGCAAGTGCTCCCTGTGCAAGCGTACGGCCGTCGCTTCTCAATATTTCACCAATGTTGTCCAGTTTTTTCAGTAGTTCTGCACTGGGTTTGCCGTCTTCGAAAAACATGTAATACTCATCGCCAAAAAGATGAACAATCGACCGGCAGTCTTCTTCCGAAAAAGTAGTGTTGCCTGTAAATTTCCCGGTAAGCAGTCCCATAGCCAGCGGTCCGCGGTTAATACTTGCAAGGTTTCTTTTTTTGCAGAGTTTCAGAATTTTTTTGTTGCCCACAAATACATTCAGTTCCTGTTGCACAGCGGTGCAATTATCCCCTTCTGCAAAAAAGGCTGCCCGTTTGTCGTCGTCGGTGCTCCAGCCGTATCCCCTTATTTTGCCCTCCTGTACCAAATCTTCAAGTGTGTCGCGAAGCATTCCTGCATCCTCCAAGTTGAGGTCCTTAATATGAAGCTGGTATAAATCGATATAATCAGTACCGAGCCTTGTCAGGCTGCTTTCCAGCGCTTTCCGGGTATATTCGGGTGTTACCGGACTGCCAAGCTCAACTTCCCGGGTTTTCGAATTATAGCCCATCCCGAATTTTGTGGCAATCACCAGTTTATCGCGTTTGCCTTTTATTACTTTCGAAATGAGTTTTTCTGAATGGCCGGCACCGTACACATCGGCAGTATCCAGAAAGTTTACACCCATTTCAATTCCTTTTTCCAGGGCACGTAACGATTCGTCGTCGTTTACCTTTCCCCATCCAAGGGGCATTCCCTGTAATGTTATGGGGCCGCCAATAGCCCAGCATCCCAAGCCCATGGCACTTATTTCAATGCCCGACCTGCCCAGTTTTCTTTTTAAATTGTTTTCCATGATTTTTGGATTTAAATGTTATAATCTAAAAGTATACGTGTACTTTAATAGCAAAGTTCTTCCGGTAGAGAAGGGGAGTGTTGGAATCTCCCTCTCACGGTTTGTATTTAAACATTCGTTGTATACGATATAAAAATCATTCCCTTCGCGTGGATTGTACCTGAACCGAATGTTCCCGATTATTTTATTGATGGCAGTGTTGTACTGGATAAATGCGGAAAACGATGTTTTGGTGGTCAGTGTCATTAATCCTTTTAACCCGACAATGTGGTTGGTAAATTTCATCGACCTGTCAGGAAAATTAACATGGTCTATCCGATAGGTAAGGCCAATGTCAAAATCAGTACCGATAATTGCTTTTGGCCATGCAAAAAACGAGATTTTATAACCGTCGTAAAAGTTGCCTGCTTCGGTTAACAGGAATGCCGATAGGGTGTTGGCTCGAGAAGAGTTATATTGGGCGCTTAAAAACGCGAAGGTATATCTTCCTTCCGGCACAAAAGCTTGATCGTTTCCGAGGGTAAGTTCTTCAGCAAGGTCTTCCCGGTACAGGTTGGCCGAAATATTTCCACCGAATCCTTTTTTTGCTTCAAAATCCCATGTCAGCATCGCAATAGATGTTTCATGTTCTTTTGTAACAGTATTCCAGAAATCCCACCCCGACAATGAGAATTTGTGAAACCTGAGAAGTGAAGCACTGTCGGGCAGCCAGCCGCGTTGAAGAACTATTCTGCCTCCATGGTAATCGTCTTTTACTTCAAAACCAATACCCGGGTTAAAACTTTTACCCGACCAGGTATAGACAAAATCGTAGGCAAATCCGGTTTCTTTCCGCCGCTGCCATTCGAATAAAAAGCGAGAAGGGGCCATGTCGAGAGCTTTGTTTAATGAATCCTTTTCAAAAGTCTGCCCCCATTTTAGGGTAAGGTATTCGTCGCCGGTTACCCTGAACAATCCGTCAATCCCGTAGGCAACATTATAGCTGCCATCGGTTCCCAGCCGGCTTGTAATCATTCCGCCCGTGTACGAGTGCTGGTTAAAAACAGAACGTTTTACCCTTGCCACCCCAAAATTCTCCGAAGGATTTTCTTCAAACTTTGCGGTTTGCATATTAAGTATGCCAATATCCCATTTTCCAACTCTACCGGTTAATCGCGCCCCTCCATATATCCTTACCGTATTTCCGTCGTAAAGCCCAATCCTGCGGCTATAGAACAAATTGTTCCCTCCCAGGAACGAAAAGTCGAATACATCTGATTTTTCAAGAAAAAACACCCTTTTTTCGGGGAAGTAAAGAGAGTAACGGGTGAGGTTAATTTTCTGGTCGTCGGCTTCTACCTGTGCAAAATCAGTGTTAATGGTCAGGTCGGCAGTAAGGTTGTTGGTGAAGCTGTATTTTACATCAAGGCCGGCATCGAATTTAGGGGTTGTATTCATATCCCAGGCAGTTTCGTTGCTGTTTAATTCATTTTCCTGACCGATACCTCCGGTTATGTATGGTGTTATGTAAGTTGTTTTTTTGGGATTAAGCCCTTCAAATTCGATTAATGCCGAAAGGGAAGGTTTCCAGAAAGGTATTAAAAAATCAGGAGAGAGAGCAGGAAAGTTTGACATTTCACTTTTTGCAGCCATAAACCTGTTCAGGATAATTCCCATTACCGTTTTCCCTTCAAATGTCTGAAACCGGAGGCTGGAAAAGGGTATTCTGAATTCAGCCGTCCATCCATTTTTGTTAATATTTGTTTTTACGTCCCAGAATGTATTCCAGCTAAAATTAATATCCGTCATTGCAACTGCATCATTTTTAACAGTGCCATCCGTTCTTATTCCATTTGGATTTGTCCAGAAAGAAACTCCGTTTTCTCTGTCGTTATAAGTGTCCAGAACGATTCCGAAATAGTCGGTAGATGAGGTAGCGTAATCTCTTTTTTTCCCTATCGGCCTTATATCATCCGGGTTTTTATTGTTCAAGAAACCGGATACATAAAAGTATTCGCTATTATAAGCAATTTTCAGAATGGTTTCTTCGGTTGGTTCAGCTCCCGAAACCGGGGTTAGCATGGTTAAAGGCAATGCATCGATGTTTTGCCAGGCTGGTTCGTTGGGTATGCCGTCGAAAACAATGTTGCCGGAAATTTTTGCCACCTTGTAAGGGTTGTTCTGTGCCAGGGCAGGCAGCGAAAAAATCAGAATTATCAGAAATAATATGGTTTTTTTATCTTTTGACACCAGAGGTGTCAAATGTTTATAGAAAAATTGAAGAACCTTAGGTACGACTCCGGCCAGAGTCGCATTTTTCCACGGATATATATTTTCTATAAACATTTAAATCCTCCGGATTTGGTATTTAGTCATGCCCTCACTTGGGAGTGAGAGCATGACCTTATGGGAAATTTATTGTTGCCCAATTAGCCGAAACAATTTCCAGCTGCCGTCATCCTGCTTTTTAAAAACAGACATAGAACGCATATCAAAATAAATGGTGTCTTGCTTATCGTTGGTAATCCATTTTTGTTTGAAAAGCTGGGTTTGAAAAGCATAGTTTTGGTCGACGATAATTTCAATAGTTTTGTATTCTAAATCTTCAACCAAATAGGTATCAAAGACATCTTTAAAACCTTCCCTGCATTGTTCTTTATTCCAAGCAGTAGGACCGAAACTGAACATATTAAGAAAATCTTCATCCAAAAAAGTTAAAGTGGAGTCAAGATCTTCATTTTCCCAGG
>JBDLJS010000103.1:0-13947 GCA_039714235.1 Bacteroidota bacterium
ACCCCAGTTTCTCCGTTTCCGGCAATCCCCAATCTTCAACCATTGCAATGCCCATCTTTTCCAGTTCGTTTAAAACCGGTTCGTAAATGGTTTTCGAAACAGGAATATGTACGCCGGTGTCTGTAATCTTTCCGTCCAGAATCATTTTAACGGCAATAGCCGCAGGTAATGCCACTGTGCGTGCAATAGATGTATTTTTCTCAGTGGCAAAATCGAGCAGCCGCGATTTTATTACCTCTTTTTTGCCTTCAGCTGTTTCAATTAAAAATGAATGTAGCATTACCACCATATCGCGGGCGCCTTCGGGCAACATCATCTTTTTTAGCATTAAATCAGAGGTAATATCAAAGGTCGATCCTTCGGCAACAGGTACTTTATCATCACTGAATAATCCCAGCCATTCCATTGCTACCATTGCCGGGTTCTGTAATTCAAGGTTCAGTTTTTCAGCTACCTTTTCTTTAACATTTTTTGGGAAGACGCCTATCTGTTCTGCCACAACTTGTTTATAGGTTTTTCCTTCAAAGTTTTGTTTGTCGTAATTAACCATTCCCAGTGTTTTAATTGCATCCATGCTTTCGCACCAGTTGGGGTAGCGGAATGTTCCCCGAAACATTGTCTCAACATTGGGCAGGCTATAAATATCGATGTATGCTATTGAATCGCGGTTTGGGTAAATTTCCATTCGGCCAACCTCCGGAAAATCGATTTGTAACGGATTCTTAAAAAGATCTTCAGTCGGGATTTCAACCACTTCACTGTTTTTTAGAAATTTTGCCCCGTTATTTCCGGCCATAATCACGCCTTTTGGCGACCACGAAAATTTATACATGAACGGGTTGTCGGCCTCTTCAGGTGCTGCCAGTGCACCGCATAACGAGTAGAACTCTTTAATTTTTCCGCCTTCATTCTGTACCTTGTCGATTATTCGCATGGCAGTCATGTGATCAAATCCGGGATCAACGCCAATTTCATTCAAAATAATAACTCCGGCATCTTTCGCTCCAGCATTCAATGCTTTCATCTCTTTCGAAACATAAGATGTGGTTACCATCTGTTTTCTGTGCTTTATACAAAGTTTCGCAACGGTAACATGGTACGTGTAAGGCAGCAGGCTCACGGTTAAATCGTGTTCCAAAACCAGTTTATCAAGTGTTTCCAAATCGTCAATGGTCCAGGCAACTGCAGTTCCGTTTTTTCTTCCCCGAATCAATTGTTCAGCTTTCCAAACAGTGCGGCTCGCTATTGAAAGTTGTATATCGTTATTAAGAATATAATCGGCTATGGGTTTGGCTACCATTCCGGCACCCAGTAACAGTACTTTTTGCATTGTAATTGTTTTAGTGACTTTTATAGTACGTTTAAACAATAAATTGGTTCTCATTGTTTAATTCATTCGAGAACGATAAAGTTGGCAATTTTTTGAAACATTTATTTGAAAATCAAGTATTTTTTTAAGACTGATTGATGTAAAGAATGGTTTGGCAAACAAGATGTTAATTACATCTTCAAAAAAAATAGTAGTGATTTAATGGTTTCAATACAATATTTTATATTTTGGTAGCATGATTCAATCGTATCAATGTCCGGTTTTTTTCTACCTCGGGATGCCTGAATGTCTCGATGAAGATACGGTTTCGCATTAGCTGCAACCACAGCTCATTTTTTTTCAATGATCTTATTGCTCTATTAAAGTTGCATTTACTGCAATATACTGTCAATAATAATTACTGATTAAAGAATTTAATTTTTACAGATGTTTTTATCAGGGAATAGGATTGAGGCCATTCGTTCTGGTTTTTACTGCGGGATTTTTAATTCCGGTTGTATTTTCAATTCTGTTGCCTTAACAGAGAAAGTAACTAACAATAATCTAATCAAATCAAATGAATTCATTGGTTAATGTTTCAGATATAGAACAATCTGATATTCAGACAATAGTGGAGGGCTATGATTTTAGCTCAGAAACGGTTGCAAATATCGAAAACGAAAATTTACTACCGCCCGGACTTATAAAAAGGCTTCATACCGGTTATCCGAAATATTCCGGTTTTTTTAATAAAGGCGAGGCTATTTTTAAGGGGAAAATCCATTATTCAGGATTGAAAGGATTTAGGGAGATTGTACAAAAACTTAAAGAACATGGCATTGAAATTGACCATATTGATGACCGCGAATTTTTTATTGAAGTGTACAGGTTTCTGGCCACAAAACATATTCTGAATACAATCGACTGGAAAAATTATGAGAAAGATGCAAATTATTACCTGGTTTTTCCGCAGCCGGGAATGATTCATGCTGATGAAGTCAAAAAATATGTGGATGCCAAAACCGACGAAGAGAAGAAGAAGGTGGTTGAAGCATATCAGTTAAAAACAAATCCGCATGATGGTAAACAGAAACTTAATAAACCTTGGTTTCTTAACGAAGAAGGTAAGATAGAGATACTGGAAGGAAGTCAGCACAAATATCCTCCAATTAACTTAATTCTAGACAAAACTACCCAATACTGTTTTGCATTTTGCACCTATTGTTTTCGTCATGCCCAGGTAAGGGGAGACGAAGATATGTTCGTTCAGCGCGAAGTAAGCCAGGTGCATAACTATTTAAAACAGCATAAAGAAATCAGCGATATATTAATTACCGGTGGCGATGGTGGCTATATCTCATACGAGAGGTTGGCCGAATATGTGTTGCCGTTAATTGAAGATACTGAATTAATGCACATTAAGACAGTACGCATTGGTTCCAGGGCCATTACTTTCCACCCTGAGTTGCTTTTGGGAAATAAATTTACAAAAATACTTGAGCTGCTAAAAAAGCTCGTAGATAACGGGATTCAGCCCGTTTGGGTAGCACACCTGTCAACACCCTACGAGATTCTAAATCCGGGCGCAGTTGCCGCAATCAGGCGTTTAAAAAGTTATGGAATAACCCTGAAAAGCCAGAGCCCGATAATGAATCACATTAGTTTATATACCGATGAAAACGGGAAGGTCGATGTCGATAAATCTGCCCAAAACTGGATTGACCTCGGAAATGTGATGGCTGTTTTGGGCATAGGTTTCCACTCTATGTACTGCGCAAGACCAACCGGCGAGCACCACTATTTTACAGCACCCCTTGCTGATATTACGAAAATTTTCAGCAAAGTCTACCGGGGACTTGCATCCATTAACCGTCCGTCGAGGTACATTACCATGACTTCTTCGGCAGGAAAAACATCGTTAATGGGAACTACTGAAATTAATGGTGAAAAGGTGTTTGTGCTGAAATTCAACGAAGCCCGGAACATGGAATGGATGGATAATACGTACTTCGCCAAATACGATGAAAAGGAAACCGTTATTGAAAGGTTGGCTCCGTATGGTGAAGACAAATACTTCTACGAAGACGAGTTAGTAGAAATCGAAAACAGGCTTGAAGAAGCACTGGTAAAGGAAATAAGAAAGTCAGAATAGTAATGATTAATAAAGTATGTAATTCAGCAGCGGAGGCAGTTGCCGATATTTTCGACGGTGCAACTGTTATGATAAGCGGTTTTGGTGAAGCCGGAAGCCCGGTTGAGCTAATCCATGCCCTTGTCGACCAGGGGGCAAAAGACCTTACCATTGTCAGCAATAATGCCGGAAGCGGGCATGTGGGACTTGCGGCGCTTATCGAAAACAAACAGGTCAGTAAAATAATTTGCTCATTTCCAAGAACGGCCATTTCAATTGTTTTTCCCGAACTATACCGTAATGGTGAAATTAAACTGGAGTTGGTACCACAGGGAACCCTTGCTGAAAGGATAAGGGCTGCCGGGGCAGGAATTCCTGCTTTTTATACCCGCACCTCGGTTAATACACCACTTGCCAAAGGGAAAGACAAACGTAATTTCGACGATAAAACATACGTTCTGGAACAAGCAATAAAGGCCGATTTTGCTTTGGTAAAGAGTAATGTAGCCGATAAATATGGCAACCTTCTTTACAATAAAACCGCCAGGAATTTTGGCCCGATAATGTGTATGGCAGCAAAAACTACAATTGTACAAGCCAGAAAAATAGTTGGTGTAGGTGAAATTGACCCGGAATGTGTTGTTACACCCGGAATTTTTGTAAAACGTGTTGTTGAAGTTACCAATCCGGCTGATGAATCGAAACTTGTTGAAGAAGACAGGAGGTACCCATGGAGCTAAACGGTAAAAAAATAGGTTGGAACGTATCCGAAATGGCACAAAAAGTAGCCATGGATATTCGCGACGGGGCTTATGTAAACCTTGGAATTGGTATGCCGGAGCTTGTGGCCGGTTTTATTCCAGAAGGCCGTGAAGTTATTTACCATACTGAGAACGGATTATTGGGAATGGGCAAGACGGCTAAAATAGGTTTTGAAGATCCGGAACTGGTGAATGCCGGGAAAAAATATATTACAGTTATACCCGGAGCTGCATACTTTCATCATGCTGATAGTTTTTCAATGATTCGCGGCGGTCACATCGACATTTGTGTGCTGGGCGCTTACCAGGTTTCAGAAGAAGGTGATATAGCAAATTGGTCAACAGGAAATCCAAACGATATACCAGCCGTTGGCGGGGCAATGGATTTGGTAGCCGGTGTTGAAACTATTTATGTAATAACAAAGCACAACACTAAAACCGGTGAATCCAAGGTAGTTAAAGAATGTACATACCCGCTTACCGGGAAGAATGTTGTAAGTAGGATTTACTCTAATCTTGCAATTATTGATGTGAAAGATAAAAAGTTAGTTGTAAGGGAACTTGCACCGGGAGTATCTTTTGAATATTTGCAGCAAAATACTGATGCTGAATTAAATATGCCATAAAAGTAAAACCGAACATTATGACTCAGAGTAATAAAAGTAAAGAAATATATAAAGAGGCACGCGAAGTTATAATTGGTGGCGTGAGCAGAAATACAGTTCTGCGTAAACCACATCCGCATTATGCCAGTAAAGCTTCAGGGTGTTATATAACCGATATTGAAGGCACTGTTCGTACCGATTTTGCCAACAATATGGCAGCACTAATACACGGGCATGCATACCCGCCAATAATAAATGCGGTTATAGAACAGCTTCAAAAAGGAACTGCTTATACGCTGGCTTCGGAAATTGAAGTGGCTTATGCTAAACTATTAACCGAAAGAGTAGAGGGAATTGAAAAAATCAGGTTTGTCAATTCGGGAACAGAAGCTGTAATGGCAATGATTAAAGCCTCCAGAGCTTATACCGGAAGGCCGAAAATTGCCAAAGCCGAAGGAACTTATCACGGAACGTACGATTTTGCAGAAGTGAGCCAGACAGCAAATCCGTCGAACTGGGGCAGTATTGACAGCCCAAACAGTGTGCATTTAGCACATGGAACGCCAAAAGGTGTTTTAGATAATGTAGTTATTTATCCATATAACGATATTGAAAGAACCCTTGCGATTCTTGACAGACAAGCTGATGAGATTGCCTGTGTTGTTATCGATCCTGTTCCCCACAGGGTAGGCCTCGTTCCCGGGACTACGGAATTTATTCAGGCGGTTTACGACTGGACCCGTAAAAATGGTGCGTTACTTGTTTTTGACGAAGTAATTACTTTACGGGTAAATTATGGTGGAGCCCAGCAGAGTTATCCAGTACAACCCGATCTTACATCTATGGGTAAAATAATCGGGGGTGGGTTCCCTGTGGGAGCCATTGCAGGAAAAGCAGAGGTGATGAGGGTATTCGACCCGCATGAGAAAAAACTGCTGTTCCCGCATTCAGGGACTTTCTCGGCAAACCCAATAACCATGACAGCTGGTTATAAGGCAATGGAGTTATTCGACAGGGATGCCGTAGAAAAATTAAATGCTTTAACCAGGAAAGCCATCAGTCAGATAGAGGAGGTTATTAAGCTTGTAGATGTTCCGGTATCAATTACCGGTTCAGGCTCAATGTTTCGGATGCACTTAACGCCAACGCCACCCAGTACCTATCGGGAAGCATATCAGACAGAAAAAGCGAAAGCGGTTATTAATGAATTGCTCGATTATATGTATTGTAAAGAACATATTTTAATGATAAATACATTCACCTGTATGCTTTCAACAGTAATGGGGCAAAAGGAAATTGACAGGCTGACAGAGGGACTGATGAATGCCCTTAAAGCTTTAAAACCAAAAATTGAAAAGTTGCAAAAACTATAAGTTATGAAAGATGTTTTTATTTGTGATGCCATTCGGACACCAGTCGGGAAATACGGTGGGGCACTTTCAACGGTTAGGGCCGACGATTTGGGAGCCATTCCAATGAGAACGCTGATGGAAAGAAATCCACAAATCGACAGGGCTGCAATCGACGATGTAATTTATGGATGTGCCAACCAGGCTGGTGAGGACAACCGGAATGTGGCGCGCATGTCGCTTTTGCTGGCAGGTTTCCCTGAATCTGTTCCTGGTGTAACTGTAAACCGGTTATGCGGTTCGGGAATGGAAGCTGTAGGAATGGCGGCAAGAGCAATTTGGGCAGGTGAAGCCGAATTGGTTATAGCCGGTGGTGTTGAAAGTATGTCGCGGTCGCCATTCGTAATGCCCAAGGCAACCTCTGCATTTTCGAGGGTAGCCGAAGTTTACGACACAACCATTGGCTGGAGGTTTGTAAATAAAAAATTTGATAAACAGTTCGGAACAGATCCGCTAATTGAAACAGCCGAGAATGTGGCCGACGAATATAATATCAGCAGGGAAGACCAGGATAAATTTGCACATCACAGCCAGTTAAAAGCAGCCAAAGCACAGGAAAATGGTGCACTAGCGCACGAGATAGTTCCTGTATCAGTTCCGCAACGCAAAGGCGATCCGGTTATTGTTGGTAAAGATGAGCACCTTCGTTTGTCTTCCATCGAAAAACTTTCAACCCTAAAACCTGTTATGCGGGCAAATGGAACAGTTACTGCTGGTAATGCATCGGGGATTAACGACGGGGCTGCAGCAATTATAGTTGCTTCAGAAGAGGCAGTTAAAAAGTTCGGGCTGGTTCCGAAAGCTAAAATCTTAGGCTCCCAGGCAGCTGGTGTTCCTCCGCGAATTATGGGCATGGGGCCGGTACCTGCTACAAAAAAATTGCTGAAGCGTCTCGGAATGTCACTCGACTATATGGGAATTATTGAATTAAATGAAGCATTTGCTTCGCAGTCTCTTGCCTGTATCCGCGAGCTTGGATTAGACGATTTTGATGAAAGAATTAATCCGCTTGGCGGGGCTATTGCTTTGGGGCACCCGCTGGGTATGTCAGGCGCAAGGCTGGTAACTTCAGCTTATCATCAGTTGCAGCATTCTGACAATAAATATGCGCTTTGTACCATGTGTATTGGTGTGGGGCAGGGAATTGCAACAGTTTTGGAGAAAATTTAAAAGATAATATCAGAACATAACAAATCAAAACAATTGAGAAATGAAAGAATTTGACATTAAATCAGTACTTGAAGAATTAGGTATTGAAGATGTAAACGAAGGAGTTTGCACCGGAACAAAATGGAAAAAAACATCGGGAAAATTTATTGAATCATATTCCCCTTCCGATGGGAAATTAATTGCCGGAGTTCAGCAATGCAGTGCAGAAGATTACGACGAGGTTATTCAAATTGCGAAAGAAGCATTTAAGGAATGGCGCATGGTTCCTGCTCCAAAACGTGGTGAAATTGTAAGACAGATAGGTCTTGAACTGAGAAAATACAAAGAGCCGCTCGGTAAACTGGTTTCGTACGAAATGGGAAAAATTTACCAGGAAGGTCTTGGTGAAGTTCAGGAAATGATTGATATCTGCGATTTTGCTGTGGGACAATCACGTCAGTTGTACGGTTTTACCATGCACTCTGAGCGCGAAAAGCACCGCATGTACGACCAGTACCACCCACTGGGAATTGTTGGTGTGGTTTCAGCCTTTAATTTTCCTGTGGCCGTTTGGGCATGGAATGCAATGATTGCACTGATAGCCGGAGATGTGGTGATTTGGAAACCATCGTCGAAAGTGTATTTATGCGCAGTTGCCGTTCATAAAATTGTTGGGAATGTATTAAAAGAAAATGATGTTCAGGAAGGTGTGCTGAGCCTTGTGGCTGCCGAATCGAGAATGCTTGGCGATAAACTGTTCTCCGATAAAAATATTCCACTGGTATCGTTTACGGGGTCAACCAATATTGGTAAAAAAGTAGGCCGTTTGGTTGGAGAAAGGCTGGGACGTTCTATTCTTGAGTTGGGTGGAAATAATGCAATTATTATTACCCCAAACGCCGATATGGAAATGGCGCTTCGGGCTGTTGTATTTGGTGCGGTCGGAACTTGCGGACAGCGCTGTACTTCAACCCGCCGGATTATTTTGCATGAATCGATTTACGATACATTCAAAGAAAAACTGATTGCCATTTATGAGAAACTGCCAATTGGCCATGCCCTTGATTCTGATACTCTCGTTGGCCCACTGGTCGATAAATGGGCGGTTCAGGACTTTTTGAGCTCTGTTGAAAAAGTAAAAGAAGAAGGCGGAAATGTCATTACCGGCGGAACCGTGCTCGAAGGCGAAAAATACGAATCGGGTCTATTTGTTAAACCTTGTATTGCCGAGGTGGAGAACCACTACGAAATTGTTCAGGAAGAAACCTTTGCGCCTTTGCTGTACCTGATAAAATACACCGACCTTGAAGAGGCTGTCAGGTTGCATAACGATGTTCCACAGGGATTGTCTTCAGCTATGTTCTCAACCAACATGCTCGAGACTGAAAAATTCCTTTCGCATGAAGGTTCTGACTGTGGAATTGCAAACATAAATATTGGCACCTCGGGAGCTGAAATAGGCGGTGCTTTTGGTGGTGAGAAAGAAACAGGCGGTGGCCGTGAGTCGGGTTCCGATTCATGGAAAGCATACATGCGCCGTCAGACAAATACCATTAACTTCAGTACCGAATTGCCTTTGGCACAGGGGATTGAGTTTAATGTTTAAGGCGTAAATTAGTATTGAAAATACGTATTAATTCTGTGCCGGATTTTTATCCGGTACAATTTGTCAACTTATTAAACTAACCATCTATTATATATGGAAGAACATATTTCGGAAGCGCAGAGAAATCTACAGCCTTCCGTCTTATGTCTTCCGGTAATTTTATTACCCTATGAAGAATATTTTAATTTTTGGAGCAGGCAGGTCGGGTAAGACCTTGATAAAATACCTCGCAGAACATTCAGAAGAATTTAACTGGCAAATAAAAATTGTTGATTTAGATGTAAATGGGTATGAGAACAGTGAAAGAGTCAGTTATGCTTCATTAAATGTTAAAGATGAATTTGAAAGGGATTCAGAGGTGAAAAATGCCGACCTGGTAATTTCAATGTTACCTGCCCGGTTTCATAAATTTGTTGCACAATCTTGTGTGAAACAATCAAAAAATCTGCTTACCGCTTCGTATGAAACCAAAGAGCTGAAAGCATTTGAGCAAGATGTGGATAACAAAGGCCTGTTCTTTCTGAATGAGTGTGGTTTAGATCCCGGACTGGACCACATGTCGGCCATGAAAATGATTGATGAAATAAAAAGCCAGGGGCACGAACTGGCTTGTTTCGAATCGTTTACCGGAGGTTTAGTAGCTCCCGGGTCTGACAATAATCCCTGGAATTACAAATTTAGCTGGAATCCACGGAATGTAGTAATTGCAGGTCAGGGAGGACCGGCAAAATTTATTCAAAATGGTAAGGTAAAATACATTCCTTACAATCGTCTTTTCAGAAGAACAGAACTGATTGATATTGAGGATTTTGGGTTGTTCGAAGGATATGCCAACCGCGACTCGCTTAATTACATCGAAAAATATAAACTGCAGGGAATTCCTACAATTTTCAGAGGAACACTGCGGCGCCCCGGATACAGCAAAGCTTGGAATGTTTTCGTACAGTTGGGAGCCACCGACGATTCGTATTATCTCGAAGATATTGAAGATATGACCTATCGTGAGTTTATCAATTCATTTTTGCCGTATCATCCAACCGATTCTGTGGAACTGAAATTGTTCCATTACCTGAATATTCCACAGGATTCAATTATTGTTCATAAATTAAAATGGCTTGGGATTTTCGATAATATTAAAATTGGATTAAAAAGAGCCACTCCTGCCCAGGTATTGCAAAAAATATTGCAAAGTAAATGGCAGTTAATGCCCGGCGAAAAAGACATGATTGTAATGTGGCACAAGCTAATTTACCGTGACAAAAATTCTCATGAACACGTAAAGTTAACCAGTTCGCTGGTTGTTACAGGCGATGGCAACGAACAAACTGCTATGGCCAAAACGGTTGGTTTGCCGCTTGCAGTTGCTGCTAAGCTTATATTAACAGGTAAGTTAAATATGACTGGAATGCATATTCCAAACGAAAAAGAGATTTATGAGCCTGTGCTTGAGGAACTGAAGGAACAAGGTATTGTATTTAAGGAAGAGGTGATAAGCGAAGAATTTGAGAGGTGCTGATTTCGGCATAATTGAATATTTTTAAATTTTTAAAGGATTGATCGCAAATCGTTTAGCGTTTTGCAATCAATCCTTTTTCTGTTAATTTAGAGCTAATTTAAAACCAACTAAGATGCAAAAGAGTTATTCTTTCTACCTTATTTTCGTTATAATATTTCTGTTTTCCTGTAAGCCAAACACACAAAACTGGACCCATTTCAGAGGTTCTGATATGAATGGGTATGCCAGTGTTAAAACTGCACCAATAAATTGGAGCGACACCAAAAACGTAGTCTGGAAAGTACCTGTTAAAGGTTTGGGATGGTCGTCGCCGGTAGTTTTTGGGACACAAATTTGGCTAACATCGGCAGCGAAAGATGGAACTGAGTTTTATACGTTGTGTTTCGATTTTGAAACAGGAAAACTGTTGGATAAGAAAACCATTTTTTCTGCTGAAGAACCACAACGTATTCACGGCACCAATTCATACGCCACTCCAACACCATGTGTCGAAGATGGTTTTGTATATGTCCATTACGGACATTTTGGAACAGCATGTATAAACACTGATAATTTTAAGGTAGTCTGGAAGCGCGAAGATATGACTTGCAAACACATGCAGGGGCCGGCATCGTCACTAATTATTTATAAAGATAAATTGATTGTACACCTTGAGGGAACTGAAGATCCTTATGTAGCTGCACTGAATAAAAAAACAGGTGAAACCATTTGGAAAAGTGTGCGTCCGGCTGAAATTTACGACCCACTTGAGCCGGTTTACCGCAAATCTTACCAAACTCCAATTGTAATTGAAGTTGACGGGAAAGAATTGCTAATCAGTAACTCGGCTTACCTCTGTTTTGCACACGATGTTAATACCGGAGAAGTGGTTTGGACCATTGAGTACGGCTACGATTCAACCGTTAGTCAACCTCTCTATTACGACGGTTGGGTGTATGTGAATTCAGGTTGGATATTTTTGGATAATACTCCGTATTTTACCCGTCAATATGCTGTTGATCCGACAGGAGAAGGTGATGTAACCAATACCCACGTAAAATGGATGTACGAGGATGAAGTACCACAGATTCCGACTCCGGTTATTATTGACGGTAAAATGTATATGGTTCACGATCGTGGGATGGCTACCTGTCTCGATGCCAAAAGCGGGAAGGTTATCTGGAAACATAAGCTGAAAGGAAATTTCAATTCATCGCCAATTTATGCTGCAGGGAATATTTACTTTATTAATGTTAAAGGCGAATGTACCATTATAAAACCCAGCGATTCTTTCCAATTGGTAGCCCAAAACGATGTTGAAGGAATAGTTAAGGCAGTCCCGGCCTTTGTTGGCGATAAAATGGTTTTACGTTCTGATAAGTTTTTGTATTTGATAAAGTAGATGCGATATTAAATTTCTCCCTCTCTCAATACGATTTAACAATCGTTTTCAATCAACCCATCAAAACTTTCTTACTTTTGCGCCCCGTTTCACCGGGAACAATTTTTGTCTTCTCGGGTTGAAACTTATAAAAGGTTAATAAAATGGAAATCAGGAATATCGCAATTATTGCGCACGTCGACCACGGAAAAACTACGCTGGTAGACCGTATTTTACACCAGGTAAAACTGTTTCGCGAAAATCAGGAGGTTCAGGAATTGTTGCTCGACAATAACGAACTGGAGCGCGAACGGGGAATTACCATCCTGTCGAAAAACGTTTCGGTACGTTATAAAGACACAAAAATAAATATCATTGATACTCCCGGTCACTCCGATTTTGGAGGGGAAGTGGAGCGCGTGTTGAATATGGCCGATGGTGTGTTGCTAATTGTCGATGCTTTTGAGGGGCCAATGCCACAAACCCGTTTTGTACTGCAAAAAGCAATCGAGCTGGGATTAAAGCCAATGGTTGTGGTAAACAAAGTCGATAAAGAAAATTGTACCCCGGATATTGCCCAGGAAAAAGTTTTCGACTTAATGTTCAGTCTGGATGCAACTGAAGAACAACTGGATTTTCCAACCGTTTTTGGTTCGGCAAAAGCAGGCTGGATGGGGCCCGACTGGAACGAACCTACCGACGATATAATTTATCTGCTCGATTCGATACTTGAACACATTCCTACGGCAAAACCAGTTGAGGGAACAGTTCAAATGCGAATAACTTCATTGGATTATTCATCGTACACCGGACGAATTGCAGTGGGCAAAGTTACCCGTGGCGAGTTGAAACCAGGCTCACAGGTTTCTTTGGTAAAACGAGACGGAACCATTGTGAAATCGGTTGCAAAAGAGTGTTATTTATTTGAAGGCCTTGGAAAAGAGAAAACCAAAAAGCCGGTTCCATCAGGTGAAATTTGTGCTGTTCTTGGACTTGAAGGATTTGATATTGGCGACACCGTCGCTGATGCTGAAGAACCGGAAGGATTAACACCAATTCAGGTTGACGAACCAACAATGAGCATGATGTTCGTAGCCAACAATTCACCTTTCTTCGGGAAAGATGGTAAATATGTAACCTCTCGTCAGGTGCGCGACAGACTGATTAAAGAGACTGAGAAAAACCTTGCACTGCGGGTTGAAGAGACAAATTCTGCCGATTCATTCATGGTTTACGGACGTGGAATTCTCCACCTTTCAATTTTGGTAGAGACCATGCGCCGCGAAGGCTATGAAATTCAGTTAGGACAGCCAAAAGTTATAATTAAAGAGATTAAAGGTAAAAAACACGAGCCGATAGAAGCGCTGACAGTACAGGTGCCAGATGAGTTTTCAGGGAAAGTAATTGAACTGGTAACAGCCCGCAAAGGCGAAATTGCAAATATTGAGGTAAAAGACGACCGTGCCCACCTAGAATTTTATATCCCGGCACGTGGTTTAATAGGATTACGTAACCAGATGCTTACGGCAACAGAAGGCGAAGCAATTATGGCACACCGTTATAAAGGTTACGAACCCTGGAAAGGAGAACTGGGTGTTAAAAGAAATGGTGCTTTAATTTCGCTTGAAACCGGTACTGCAATCACATATTCTATTGACAAAATGCAGGATAGAGGTCGATTCTTTGTAAATCCAGGAGAAGATGTATATGCAGGCCAGGTTATTGGGGAATATACACGGCAGGATGATTTAACCATAAATATTATTCGAACAAAAAAAATGTCGAATATGCGTGCATCCGGTTCTGATGAGAAAACCAGTATTGCACCGGCAATCAAATTTTCGTTAGAAGAGGCGATGGAGTACATTCGTAACGACGAATATATTGAAGTAACTCCAGGCCACATGCGAATCAGAAAAATATTATTGAATGAGCACGACCGAAAAAGACAGGCAAAAGTTATTTCAGAATAGAAATTAATAAAATAAGAAATTTTAAAAGGGCTTCATTTAACGAGGCTCTTTTTTTTGCTCTTGATTTTAATTTGGCAGGTAATACCAATTGTATTTAGTAGTGAGCTTTAAGCGAAATTATTAAATTA
>JBDLJS010000104.1:0-13411 GCA_039714235.1 Bacteroidota bacterium
CTATTTGGGCTACCGGCAATGATTGCTGCGTTTGCCGGTGCCTGGTTGCTGGGTAAATTAAGTACCAACGAAATAACCATTCCTTATCAGCTGGCCGGAAAACAGATGGAAACCAGTATGATTAACCTTGTAATTGCTGCTTTGTTAACGCTGTTCGCCGTTTTCGAGTTAAATAAGCGTCTGGCAAATTTTACGTTGGGCAAAAAATTCCTGCCTTTTGGAGGAATTTTGTCCGGTTTTTTTGGTGGCATGTCCGGGCACCAGGGGGCATTGCGGTCTATGTTTCTGCTAAAAGCCGGATTAACAAAAGAAGGATTTATTGCTACCGGAATTTCTATTGCAATTCTAATCGATATTTCCAGGTTAACAGTTTACGGTTCTTCGTTTTTATTTCAGAAACTGCAAACAATAAACAGTGAACAATCTACCGCTTTTGTTGTAGTTGCTTGTTTGTCAGCCTTTATCGGTTCCTTTCTTGGAAAACGATTATTAAAGAAGGTTACCATTCGAAATGTTCAGATTATTGTTTCAGTAATGTTGTTAATATTTGCAGTTTTACTTGGTAGCGGAATAATTTAGTGGGATTTTTAGTTAATCGATTGAAGCTTCCATTGTTTTGCTGGAACCGGCAACAAGGCGATTAACCTCTTCTAATTCTTTATTTGTAAAGTGTCTGTATTCTCCTTTTTTCAGATTTCCGAGCTCAATATTCATAATTCGAATTCGTATTAAACGGGTTACTTCGTAACCGAGTTGTGTACACATTCTTCTAATTTGCCGGTTGAGACCTTGCGTGAGAATAATGTTAAAAGAGTAATTGTCGATTTTCTTTACGTTACATTTTTTGGTAACTGTATTAAGAATATGAACTCCATTACTCATCTGACGGATAAAATCCGGAGTAATCTTTTTGTTTACAGTAACCACATATTCCTTATCGTGGTTATTTTTCGAACGAAGTATTTTATTAACAATATCACCGTCATTAGTCATAAAAATCAGCCCTTCGCTTGGTTTGTCCAGCCTGCCAACCGGGAATATTCGCTCAGGATAATTTATGTAATCGATAATGTTTCCTTTTATTGATGTATCTGTGATACAGGTAATTCCAACCGGTTTATGAAAAACGAGGTAAATATTCGAAACGTCTTTGGTTATTAGCTGCCCGTCAATTTCAATTTTATCAGTAGATGTTACCTGAATCCCCAGACCTGCCACTTCTCCGTTTACCTTAACTTTGCCCGCCTCAATCAGGCGGTCAGCTTCACGACGCGAACAAAATCCGGTCTCCGAAATAGCCTTATTTAGTCGTTTGCTTTCCACACGGTAAAAGTAGCAAAAGCTTTCTAACTAATCCTCCATACTACTCAAATGCAATTCCAGTGCTTTAACCGATATCTGTATTTCCCAAATTGACATGCTTAATGATGCACTAAGCAATAATAAGGCGGCGCCAAAAATCCATGCTGCAATTAGTGTAGAACCGATAAATATCAGGAACATAGTAATTACGCATAGAAAGAGGCTGGTAACACCTAAAATCTGCATGGTTCGGATGAGGTACAATCTTTTTCGTAAGTTGTAAATTTGCCCCTTTATTACAGTACTGGGGCTTTCCTTGTATTGTTTGTGCAGGTTTCTAACTACGCTGGTATATGCCACAAACCGGTTTGTGTATGCCAGCAGAATTAACGATATGGCCGAAAACAGCAGGGCAGGAGTGGTGAGTGTAAAAGCTTCGTGCATGTCTGTTCTTTTTTTATACGAAAATACGCTTTTTACTGCGACTGTAAACTGCGACTGCCAACTTTCTTCCCACTTCCAGCTACAAAACCTCCTTCAACTCTCTAATCAAAATTTCAATATCGTCCTCGTTGTTAAAAATACTGTTCGAAATTCTTACTCCTTCGCCACGTGCAGAAACAATAATATTTTTTTCTGCCAGTTTGCTTACTACCTCTTTGGGGTTTGGAATTTTCGCAATCAATATTCCCGAACGGTGCTTATCTTCTTGTGCAACGATAACTTCAACACCAAGTGCTATGAGTTTCTTCTCAATGAGCCGGTTAATTGAAATAACGCGGTTTGCCACATTTTCTGCCCCTATTTGGTTAAACATTTTTAATGCTCCTCCCAATGCAAAAATATTGGGAAAATGGGGGCACCCGCTTTCAATTACCGATGCTTCGTTTTTCAATTTCAGTTTTGTATTGTCTATATTTTCCGGAACCTCAACACTACGCCAGCCTACAAAAGGAAAAATATCAGGAGAAAGCCATTTGCGGTTTATAAACAGTCCGCCAATTCCGTATCCGGCAGTTGCCCATTTCAGCCCTGTAAACACCAGGAAATCAATGTTTGACTTTTTTACATCGACGGGAAAAATTCCCAGTGCCTGGGTTGCATTTACCACAAAAATCAGGTTGTTCTCCCGGCAGAATTCTCCAAGTGCCTCCAGATCCTGTCGAAACCCGGTGCTGTACTGAACGTAACTTATAACAAGAATTTTTACATCAGGGGTTAATGTTTTACGAATATTTTCAATTGGATATTTATGATTTTTGGGCTCAACAAATTTAACCTTAACCCCCTGGTTTAGCCACGGGAATGTGGTTGATGGAAACTCATCGCGCATGGTCAATACGGTTCCTTTGTCTTTTAACATTTGCGCCACCAGGTTCATTCCGTGCGATGTGTTGGTGGTAAATCCAATTTCTTCGCGTTTTGCGCCAATAAATTCTGCCAACGCCGAACGGATTACCTCTGTTCTTTCCAGCCAGGTATCCCAGTAGGTATCGCCAAACTCGAGCATCTCTTTGTAAAAAAGCTGTCCGGCTTCCGAGGCACTCCGCGACATGGGCGAACCACCAGCTGGGTTCAGGTACACATATTTTTCGCAAACAGGGAATTGTTTTCGTATTTCGTTCCAGTCAACCATTTTTAGTTCAGCATTAAAGTTTGGTGCTCAAAGTTAAAATTTATCTATAAAACTTCTTCCTGCTTCCAGCTTCTGACTTCCGTCTTCCAACTTTATTCCTATTTTTACGAAAATATTAAAAACATGGCTTTTCCCGGATTAAGTAGTTTTATAGAACTTCTTGAAAAAAATAACGAACTGATTCGTATTAAATCGTTTGTTGATCCAAATCTTGAGATTACTGAGATAACCGACCGTATTTCGAAGCAGGCAGGTGGGGGAAAAGCCCTTCTTTTTGAAAATACAGGATCTGATTTTCCGCTATTAATCAATGCTCTGGGCTCTGAAAAACGTATTGCCCTTGCTTTTGGCCGCGAATCGGTTTATGAGGTTGAAAAGGAGATTGAAGCCCTGTTTAAGGATCTGATGCAGCCCAAAGACAACTTGTGGGATAAACTCAGGTTGTTGCCAAAATTGAAAGATGTTTCACAGTGGATGCCGAAAAAGATAACCCGAAAAGGCGTTTGCCAGGAAGTTGTGAGGAGCAATCCTGATTTAAGTAAATTGCCGGTACTTACCTGCTGGCCGGCTGACGGAGGGCCTTTTGTAACCCTTCCTGGAGTTCATACGGTTGATCCGGAAACTAAGGCCCCAAACGTTGGGATGTACCGCATGCAGGTTTTCGAAAAAGACCTTACCGGAATGCACTGGCACAGGCATAAAACAGGGGCTAATCATTTCGAAAAGTATAAAAAAGCCGGGATGAAAATGCCTGTTGCCGTTGCTTTGGGTGGCGACCCTGTCTACACTTACGCAGCAACAACACCTATGCCCGAAAATGTGGATGAATACCTGCTGGCTGGCTTCCTTCGTAAAAAATCTGTAAAACTGGTTAAGTGCCTTACCAATGATTTGTATGTGCCAGAGGATGCTGATTTTATTCTCGAAGGTTACGTTGATCCGGCAGAAGATTTTATTTGGGAAGGCCCGTTTGGCGACCATACCGGGTTTTATTCGCTGGCTGACTGGTACCCGAAATTTCATGTAACCTGCATAACTCACCGGAAAGATGCTGTTTATCCGGCCACTATTGTGGGGATTCCGCCAATGGAAGATGCCTACATTGGGCTGGCAACCGAACGGATCTTTTTGTCGCCAATAAGAATGACAATGGTGCCTGAATTAAAAGATATGACACTCCCTGTGGCAGGAGTTGCACACAATTTTACCGTTGTCAGGATTGAAAAAAACTATCCCGGACAGGCAATTAAAGTGATGAATTCGCTTTGGGGAGCCGGGCAGATGATGTTTAATAAAGTTTTGGTGGTTGTAGACGAAAGTGTGGATATTCATAACCACAAATCGATTTTAAAAGCCTTTGCAGAAAGATTTAATGCAGACTACAGCCTCCATTTTTCAAAAGGGCCGCTTGATGTGCTCGACCACTCTTCTCAGAAATTTGCTTATGGCTCCAAACTGGGAATCGACTTAACAAATCCGCTCCCTGAAGAGATTTTGGAAGATCAAAATAAATTCGTTGAAAAAGATTTTGAATACAAATCGTTAAACGATATTCCGGAAATTACAGGATCAAATAGTTTGGAAACGATTTCAACTTTGCTGCTGACGGTAAAAAAGGATGAAAAGTTTAAGAAATCGCAATTAGTGAAAAATCTGGTAAACATAAAGAGAATTTCGGCTTTTAAGTTTGTCCTTCTTTTTAACGAAGGAGCCAATTTAAGCGATTCGTTTACCCTGCTTTGGCTGCTTGGCGGCAACCTGGAACCTGACAGGGATGTAACTGTTTTGGAAATAAAAGGTTCTCAGGTTGTTTTAATCGATGCAACGTTTAAAACCGGCACACACGATAACTTTAAACGCAACTGGCCTAATGTAGTTACCATGGACAATAAGACAATTTCAGCCATTGATAAAAAATGGGATGAGCTTGGATTGGGAGAGTTTATTAAAAGTCCGTCGTTAAAATTTATCCCGTTGGTAAAAGGTGATGGGGCGGTGAGGGAGTAGGTTAGTCATCGGTCATTAAAAAAAATATCCAATATTCAATGTAAAAATATCTAAAACAAGCCCATAGCCCACAGCTTATAGCTACTTTGAACTCTGAGCATTAAACTCTGAACTAAGCTTCACCCAAACCAACTCCAGAATTTTCTCCAGCCACCTGGCATCAATCTCTGAAAATGCAGCTTTTTCTTTGCTGTCAACATCGAGCACGCCAATAATTTCACCTAAGGCATTTTTAAACGGAATCACAATTTCGGAATTGGAACGCGAATCGCAGGCAATATGACAGGGGAAGCTGTGAACATCTTCCACCACAACAGTTTCTTTTCGGTTAAAAGCAGCCCAGCAAACACCTTTGTCTTTTTCAAGGGTCTGGCAGGCAACAGGCCCCTGGTAAGTATTTACAGTCATTTCTTCGTTTTCAATCACGTAAAAGCCTGTCCAAAAGAAATAATCCATTTTATGGTGAAGCACTGCAACAATAGTTGCCATTCGTGCAGAAGTGCTGTTGCTCTTTAAAACCAGTTCGCTTAATTGTTTGTAGATTCTTTTGTAGCGGCCTTCCTTTTTCTGCTCTTCCATCGTAATAAATAATGTCTGAAATTAATCTTTGTCTGATATAATTTAATACGAATAAACAAAAAATGATTAGTTTTAAATTATAAAAATCAAAAATTATGGAACGAATGGTTACCGATCCCGACGAAAAACAGTGGGGCATGTTTACACACCTCTCCGCCCTGGCAACTTTTGTAATTCCTTTGGGGCAGATTATCGGGCCACTGATTATCTATTTAGTTAAAAAAGATGAATATGAGTTTGTAGCCGACCAGGGAAAAGAAGTTCTGAATTTTCAGATTACCTGGGCGCTGATTTTTATTGTTTCAGCAATCCTGATTATTGTTGGTATCGGTGTTCTTCTGCTGGTAGGGTTTGGAATTGCATGGCTGGTTTTGGTAATTGTAGGAACAGTTGCTGCCAGTAAAGGTGAGTATTATCGATATCCGCTTACCATTAAGTTTTTGCAGTAACAAGTATCTTTAGTTATTGAACTTATTACACATTGAAATTCGTTCTCAAGTGTAAGATTTTTTGAACTAATCCCACCATCACTCGCTGCAACTATTTTTATGCTTGAAGCGTATGCAATCATACAAAAACTGACGGCATGAAAACTTTAGTTGTTCTTTTTATTTTTTGTTTTTGCATTCTTTTATCTGCTAATTCTCAAAAGGTAATATCGCTTCATCCGATGTTTGCCGAGCAGGATGCTGTTCTGGTGCCTGCTATTGAAGGGTTTTGGGAACTTCCGACTTTCGACCTGACAATCTCATTTCAAAAAGCAGGAGATAATTTTTATTCATTAACATATAATGATGGAAATTCAATGTCAGAGTTTGAAGCCGTAATAGTAAAAATTGAAGATGAATTATTTCTTGATTTGAGCGGTATAATGCCTGATATTGGTGATGAGGACTTTAAGGATTCTTTTGTGCAATGCCATACCATATACAAAATAAGTATTGTTAAAGATTCATTACTTATTTCCCGTATAAATTATTCCTGGTTTTACAATTATGCAGTAATAAACAGGTTACCCCTAAAATACGAATGGACACGCAATGCAATGTTGCTGACTCTGAAAACAGATAAATTGAAATTGTTTTTGGCTGAACATATCCATGAAAAAAAGATTTTCCATGAACCCGATACCTTAAAAATTGAGAAAACAGGTTTTTCTGAAGAAATGATTTCCGGCCAGGATAATATTAAAACCAGATCCGCAACCTTATTCCCGCAAAAATGTATTCCTGAGTTTCCTTTAAAAGACGGCTGGCTCGGTGGTGACGGCGAGGTATCGGTTACGATTAATGATACTACAACTCTGTTTCTTTTTAGCGATTCTTATGTAGGAAACAAAAACCAGCAAAGCAGGCAGAAATCCGGCTTAAGAATGGTTTCGAATAGCATAGCTGTAACAACCTGTTTGCCTAATGGTGAAACGGAAGTTAAATATTACTGGGACAAAATGTATTCTGAAACTCCGGGCCCCATCTTTAAGTCATTTACCAGCAGATACCGATTTTGGGTGCAGGATGCATTTATGGTTAAAAATGAATTGTATGTAATTCTTGGAAAAGTAGGCCCCAAATTCGGGGCAGCTCCCGGCGAAATTTTTAATTTTTCATCTTTAGGTCTTTCGATGGCAAAAATTATCAATCCTAATGATTCACCAGATAAATGGAACATTGAATTGATTCCCATGAAAGATTTTTATTATCCATTTATGGGATTAAGCTGTCATGCAAGGCATGACGATTACATTTATTTCTTTGTAAATCGAAATGATAAAGCGCAACTTTTAGTTCGAAAACATATAGACAATATTGGAAATATTGAACAACCTTATGAGTATTATTCAGTGAATAAAACCTGGAAAGAAGGGATAAGTGTCGACGATATGGATACAGTGGTAAATGGTTTCAGGTGTAATACGGTTAATTATCATCCTGATATAAAACAATGGGTAATGATATGCGACATCTGGTTTAAGGATAATAAAATAAAGATGCGAACAGCCCCTGCGCTGACAGGTCCATGGTTGGATGAAAAAATTATTTATGAAATTCCTGAGGTTACTCTGGGAAGCGTGTCTTACAGTAAATCGAATTTTTGTTACCTCGCCAGAGAATGTATTCAAAACTACGATTCAATAACACATAAAATGGTGATTACTTATGATGTAAATAATACCAGTTTTTCCGAAATACTTTCAAAACCGGAAATTTATACTCCAAAGGTAATTACTGTTTCTTTGATGAATAACAGCGACCGATAAACAACCTTCTCATCCCTAATAAATTCACTTTAATTTTATACTTTTGCAGCCTGATTAAAATTTGAATTATGGCACAAAAACCTTCCATACCAAAAGGTACGCGCGATTTTTCACCAGTTGAAATGGTGAGGAGAAACTATATTTTCGATACTATTAAAGATGTATTTCGTTTGTATGGGTATCAGCCCATTGAAACACCGGCAATGGAAAACCTTTCAACTTTAATGGGAAAATACGGTGAAGAAGGTGATAAGCTGGTGTTTAAAATTCTGAACTCTGGTGATTTTGCAGCTAAAGTTTCTGATGAGGTCTACAACGAGAGAAATTCGAATAAACTCACCACAAAAATTTCAGAAAAAGGATTACGTTACGACCTTACCGTGCCATTTGCCCGCTACGTTGTTCAATACCGTAACGATATAACTTTCCCGTTTAAACGTTACCAGATTCAACCGGTTTGGCGTGCCGATCGGCCTCAAAAAGGGCGTTACCGCGAATTTTACCAGTGCGATGTGGATGTAATTGGTAGCAATAGTTTGCTGAATGAAGTGGAGCTGGTACAGATTATCGACGATGTTTTTCAGCGGCTTCAAATAAATACGGTTGTAAAAATAAATAACCGGAAAATACTTGCCGGAATTGCTGAAGCCATTGGCGAAGCCGATCGCATGATTGACATTACCGTTGCTATTGACAAACTGGATAAAATTGGTTTGGAAAAAGTAAATACTGAAATGCTTGCAAAAGGTATTTCTGAGATGGCAGTTGAAAAACTGCAACCTATTTTAAAACTGGAAGGAACTACTGCTGAAAAACTATCGCAAATAGAAAAAGTGATTGGCGAAACTGAGGTTGGGGCAAAGGGAATTTTTGAAATGAGGACTTTGTTTGGCTACCTTGAAAATATGGAATTAAAAACTGAAGTTGAACTCGACCTTACCCTGGCCCGTGGCCTGAATTATTACACAGGTGCCATATTCGAGGTAAAATCGAAAGATGTGCAGATTGGCAGTATTTGCGGTGGTGGCCGCTACGACGATCTGACCGGGATTTTTGGTATGCCCGATGTGTCGGGAGTAGGAGTTTCGTTTGGCGCCGAACGCATTTACGATGTGCTGGTTCAGCAGAATTTATTCCCCGAAGAGTCGCTGGAAACAACAAAAGTGCTGTTTGTTAATTTCGGCGAAAAAGAAGAGGCATATTGCATACCAGTTTTGGCACAACTGAGAAAGAGTGGTATAAATGCCGAGATTTTCCCGGAAAGTGCCAAAATGAAAAAGCAAATGACTTACGCTAACCGTAAACAGATTCCGTTTGTGGTTTTGGCAGGCGACGCAGAGATGGAAGCCGGTCAGTTCACGCTTAAAAATATGGAAACAGGAGAGCAAAAACTTGTTTCTTTAGAAGAACTGATAAAAATCCTGTCTTAAATATTTCATTTATACGAAATTGCCTGAAAAAATATGGTAATGACATTATCTGTTCCAAATCGTCCGTTAAAAACCCTCGGCGGTGATGTCCGATTTCCGTGAATTTCTTTTTTTAATATATTCGTCATGCTGAACTTGTTTCAGCAACTTATACTTTTTTGAGATTCCGAATCCGTCAGGTGACGGACGGAATGACGATTGAGATTTATTGCATATTGTCTGTTTCCATTTTTATAATTATAACATTACCGTCATGTCAAACCGTACATTCGAAATAACACCAAACAACCTGACCTTCGGAGTCATTCAGGATATTTTAGAAAATAATATCAATCTTAAATTGTCTGAAATTTCAATTCAGCTTATACATAAAAGCAAAAAGTACCTGGATAAAAAACTTGAACACGCAGAGAAACCATTTTATGGTATAAACACGGGTTTTGGATCTTTATGCAATATTGAAATCTCGAAAGATGAGTTGAGTAAACTACAGGAAAACCTGGTTGTTTCGCACGCCTGTAATGTAGGCCCTGAAGTACCTTCCGATGTGGTGAAAGTAATGCTTTTACTGAAAGCTCATGCACTTTCAAAAGGTAATTCAGCGGTTCAGTTAATTACCGTTCAACGAATTATCGATCTCTTCAATAACAATGTGCTTCCTGTTGTTCGCGAACAAGGATCTTTGGGTGCCAGCGGCGATTTGGCTCCTTTGGCAATGCTTTTTCTTCCGTTGCTAGGTTTAGGCGAAGTTAATTTTGAAGGGAAAAAGGTCAGTTCCGGGAAAGTTCTTGAAAAATTTGGATGGGAGCCTGTGAAACTGGAAGCCAAAGAAGGATTAGCTCTCTTAAACGGAACGCAATTTATGAGCGCACACGGCGTTTATACACTTCTTAAAACATTCAGAATAATAGACCAGGGAGACATAATCGGGGCTGTTTCGCTCGATGCATTCGATGGTTTGCTTGAGCCATTTTCTGAAAATATTCAACGCATAAGACCTCATAAGGGGCAGGCTGTTACCGCCAAAAATTTCAGGCATATTCTGGCAGGCAGCGAAATGCAGGCAAAAACAAAGGGACACATACAGGACCCGTATTCATTCAGGTGCATCCCTCAGGTGCATGGTGCAGTAAAAGATGCTGTTAATTATGTGGCAGAAGTTATTGAAACTGAAATTAATTCAGTAACAGATAATCCAACAGTTTTCCCCGATGAGGATTTAATTATTTCCGGAGGAAACTTCCATGGGGAGCCTTTGGCTTTGTCACTCGATTTTCTGGCAATGGCATTAAGCGAACTGGGTAGTATTTCGGAGCGTCGTACTTACAGGTTAATAGCCGGTGAACGAGGGCTTCCTGAATTTCTGGTAGCCAATCCGGGGTTAAACTCAGGTTTTATGATTCCACAATACGCAGCAGCGTCAATCGTCAGTCAGAATAAGCAATATTGCACTCCGGCATCAGTCGATTCAATTCCTTCTTCGAACGAGCAGGAAGACCACGTTAGTATGGGCGGAAATGCAGCTACCAAAGCCTTAAAAGTGGCATTAAATACGGAGAAAATTCTGGCCATTGAGCTGTACAATGCAGCCCAGGCAATGGACTTCAGAAGGCCGGTTAAGTCTTCACCTTTTATCGATAATTTTTTAAATAAATACAGGAAGAAAGTTGATTTTGTAGAGCAAGATGTATTAATGTACGAAGGGATTAATAAAACTATTGAGTTTCTAAATGAGACAGAAATAAGGAGGATTTAATTTTGTCCTTTTACAGATTCTTTCGTTTCATTTCCTTTCGCTCAGAATCTATCGGAACATCAGTGAAATAAAAGAGCCGATCCGTCAGGTGACGGACCGGCTCTTTATTGTCGATTTTGAAATTTTGGCAGAATAAGTAAAAATTCTGAACTCAGCTTAAATAGACTCAGTTACTACAACTTTCGACAAGATTTCAGCGTAAGGCAACAACAGGAATCTTTTCCCGTCGAAGTCAATTTCTGTACCCGCGAATTGTTTGTAGAGAACCTCGTCACCAGGTGCTATCTCTGCATTTTCGATACTACTTATTGCAACTACTTTTGCAACTTCTTGTTTCTCTTTTGCAGAATCAGGAATAATAATCCCTGAAGCAGTTGTTTGTTCTGCCTGGTCTTCCGACAACTCTAACAAAACATTTTGGTTAATAGGCTGTAACTCTTTCATTTTTCTCATTCTTTTTAATAGTTAAAACTAATTTTTAGTCAATAAATATTTGCCAATATTTTCTTTAAACATATTTTTTGTCTGCTCATCAGTACGGCCGATTCCCGACATCATAACAGGTTTTCCTTCAACAGGGATGTAAAGAAACGCAGGAATTCCCTGAATACCAAATACCGATGCTAATTCCCGCTCTTTTTGAGTGTCGATTTTATAAATATTTATTTTTCCTTCGTACTCTTTCGAAAGATCTTCAAGAATTGGAGCAGCTTTTCTACATGGCGCGCACCAGTCAGCATAAAAGTCAATCAAAGCAGGTTTGTCTCCTTTATATTTCCACTCCTTTGGAGAGTTTTCATAATCCCATACTTTTTCTAAAAAAATCGCTTTGGTAAGTTTTGTTGTTCCTCCTTCGTTTGAAGCTACTGTTTCTGCAGGAGCTCCTGCCGTGTCGTTGTTATTATTTTTAGCCTGACTATTGTTGCAACCTAACAACGCAATAACTGCAATCGCCAGCGTGAATAATGATTTTTTCATTTTATTTTTCATTTAATTTATTTCTAACAATGAGTTTATTCTTACTTTATCGAATCCTACAATAATTTGTCCGCTAATATCGGTTTGAGGCACACCTTGCTGGCCGCTCCTTTTTACCATTTCTTCTGCTGCTTTTTGGTCGGCTGCAACATTTACCTCCCGGTACCTGATACCATTTGCATCTAGGTGCCTTTTTACGGTTGTACACCAGGTGCAGGTTGGCGTTGTATAAACTGTTACGCTCTTTTGTGGTTTCTCTTCGTCTGAATCCGCGCCAACATAAGCCGATTTGTCAAAAATAGCTTTAAATTGTTCAGGTTGGTGACATCCTTTTACAATATTCTTTAGTTCTCCCTTTTCAAAATTGAGCAGGGTAGGGACACTTGTAATCTTATATTCAGGATGAATATCCCTCACCTCATTAACGTCAGTAAAACAAAGAACGTTATTTTCAGCTATATCTTCAGTTTTCGAGAAATTCCCAAATGCACAATCGCTTTGTGCTGCACCTTTTTTATATAACAACAGCCACACACTTTCGTTTGATTGTAACTCTTTCTTTAAGACGTTTAATGAATCAATTCCTTTCATTTTAAACACATATAATTATTTAGATACTTGTCTGTAACAATTGCCATGCCAATATGTAAAAAATAAGTTTTTGAAAATTTGTCAGAAAATTTGTCAGAATTTTAAACCCAACGCAACCTTTTTATATGCATTTCTGTCTAAGTTGTATGACACAATTAATTTGGAAAAAGATGAAGAAATTTTTATTAGGGATTTTAGTTGTATTTGTAGTTAGTTTCACGGGTTGTAACGACGATGAGGAGGGATACTCGTTGAATGATATGTGGATTGGGTTTGGTGTGCTAAAGAAGTCGGTTGATGCTTCGCCTAAAGCTATGCCAACCATTATTATGGATAATGATGATATGTTGGTTCCGGTTGCTTCAAATTATACGCCAGCATGGCCGGCCAGGTTTGATGATGGAGACAGGGTGTTGGTGAATTATACCATTCTGGACGATGATTTAAGCGGCGATGTGCCAACGTTCTTCGTAAAAGTTAATTCTATTGAAGATATTTTAATGAAGGATGTTATGGATATAACACCTGAAATTGAAGACAGCATCGGTAACGATCCAATTATTGTTCAGGATTTTTGGATAACTGACAGTTTGTTAAACTTTAAACTGAAATATTGGGGATTTACTCAAATTCATTTCCTGAATCTTGTAAAGGAACCGGGTGAATTGACAGAAGAGAGTCAGCCCGTTCAGCTTGAATTACGTCATAATGCCAACGACGATGATGAATCGGTTCCGTACACAGCTTTTGTATCGTTTAGTCTGAATCCATTAAGAATTGAAGGATTGGATTCGGTTCGGTTCGAATTCTCTTCAACCGATTACGACGGCGTTAAACATTCGGTAGAAAAAGTATTTAATTACAGCGATTTGGAT
>JBDLJS010000105.1:0-12989 GCA_039714235.1 Bacteroidota bacterium
TTTTATCCGGAAGATGGGGCAACTTTTCTTTCAGACCAAGTTGTTGAATTTGACTGGTATTTAGATACTGGTGTTGAAGGATTGACACATAGTTTTTATGTTTATGACGAAGCAGACGGAAGTACAACACTTGCTGCCTATGCTAATACTAACGGACAAAATCATAATATAGGGAAGGTCTTTCCGGTTGGCGAGTACAAATGGTTTGCAAAGGCATACGATGCTTCAACAGGAACAGTTTATAAAATAGATTATAGATATTTTTCTGTTACTGAAGGTGCTACTCCAATATTTTCTCCAAATGGAGAAACATTCCATCCGAACGAACCAGTATCTTTTGAGTGGTATGTTGATACAACAGCTACAGCAAATAAATTGTATGTTTACGATTCAACCGATGCAGTAGTTTACCAAACAGCAAATTATCCTGGCGGGCAACAAAGCGATGCCGGGCAAAAGTTTGCAAATGGTAATTACACATGGAATGCAGAATATACCTTAAACGGAGGTGATTCGACAACTGAAACATATTCATTTGTTGTATCAGGCGATACCAGCGTTACTGTTATAGAGCAGTACGGAATTAAATGGTACATTAAAGGTTCACCGGAATACGGGCAATATACAAATGGTGAATATTGGGTGGTTGGCCCCATAACATTAGTAGAAATTACACCGCAATCAATCAAATACAATATGCAAACACTTCCTGATGGAAGCCCTTTGCCGGACGGTGTTGAAAGTCATGATATTGATAGAATCTTAAATGGGTCAATGATAAATCCTGAACCGACAGTTAATAATACAACAGGAGCTGTTAGTTATGACCACGGTTGGGATGATGAATTAAGCATTTGGAAACCTATTACTGGTTCTTACCCTGAACGTATTCCAAATTATGCAGGCAATAAAAATCACTATAAAGAAGAACTAAATATTGCACGTATAGATACAGGTGGTGGAAATTATGCCCCGGTTAGTAATTTACATCCCCGTATTGTTCAATCCAATAGCTCAATTGTTTCATCAATTAGTTGTGATATACCTGATAGGCCTGTTCTGGATATAACTGCTATTTTAACAGTTGTTGATGCAGCAGATAAACCAAAAGAAGGCGACTTCAGACCCTCTTATTGTGGTATTGATAAAAAATCATATTTCAATATTAGTGATTTAGATTATTCTTCATTAAAGACATTAGAGAGAGCAGAAAATTTCATCTCATTAGAAGAAACAGAAGATTTTTTTGAGCGTAACTGGATAGATTATATACCAGAGTGGCTTGGTGAGTTTACTCATGCTAAACAAAATATGAAAGTCAGTTACGGTGCAGAATTGGCTTCAATGGTTAGTAGTGGTGCATTAGCTCTTAATACTGAATATGGAAGTGGGACAGCAGATAAAGAGTTGCTTTTGAAACGAATGGTTCAACTAGGGTTGGATTATTACGGAGTGGTTACTACTCCCGGTGGTTGGAGAGTATTTAGGAATAACGGTGGTATTTTAACCGGACGAAAATTCCCTGTAATTCTTGCCGGAAAAGTTCTGAATAATGATGCTATGCTAAATATTGCCACACTACGGCCTGATATCCATTTTAGTGAAGATGACCAAACATTTTATGTTGCACAAAGTGACATCGATATAACAAATGGTTCTACCTGGACCCCGGACTCAAGAGATAAAGTTACAATGGCTTATCAAACTGAAGACCTTGGTTTACCGGAGTGGGGCATTAGACATGCAAATGAACCAAAGGTGTCAAACAAATATTGGGAAACTGCTTACCGCCGTTGTTGCACAATGAGTTCTATGCAAGGTGTAGCACTTGCAATACATATAATGGGGCTTAAAGAAAATTGGGGACACAACGCATTTCTCGATTATTTAGATAGATTTTTATCAATTGAAAAGCAGATATATTTTACTGGCATAGATGATCCGAATATTACAGAAAATAAATCTGCTTTATATGGTAGAACACCGGGTGATGTTTTTGAAACTATGTACGGTATGTTCAATATGTGGGAAATGCACCGCGAAAGTTATGGGGATGTTTGGACACGTTGTGATACAATTGATATTTACAGTAATTCATGTAGCAGCTCTGTTTCTGTCCCGATTTGGTCTCCTGGGTTACCCGATACATTAACAGTAACAGCAAACTCACCGGCTTCAGTTAAATTGTCGGATTATGTAAGTGATACGGAAACGGAATTTGCCAATTTAGTATTTACCGTAGCAACAATTGAACCGCTTAATTATTCTTGGTCAAATGATACGCTAACGTTCTCAACAAACACAACTGATATAAATGTTGAATCGATGGTTTATATTACAGCCGAAAACGAAAATGGTGGCAAATCAACAGATTCAGTATGGGTAGTTATAGATAATGTTGTAGGGATTGGTGATATTAATGTATTATCCGGAAGAAATAAACTTGGACAAAATTATCCCAATCCATTTAACAACGAGACGCTTATATTCTATGAATTAGGCGAATCCAAAAATATAGACCTTGCTGTTTACAACTTATTCGGAAAGAAAATAGCTACTTTGTTTAATGGTGTGAAGCCGGCAGGTAGCCATATGGTGAAATTTAACGCATCCGGTATACCTTCAGGGGTATATATCTATCGTTTGGAATCTGATGGTTATATGCTGTCAAAGAAAATGTCATTAATTAAATAAGATAAACTCGTTCTGGGAATTCCGGGACGAGTTCCTTATATTTTAAGAGCTAATTAATAATAAGCAAATGAAACCTATAATTAAAACCATTTTTTTCAGTACACTTACTCTTCTTTTTTTATTCACTTCATGTGTAAACAAACAAGAAGAAAAAAGCAGCGAACCAAACGTTCAGGATAAACAGGAGTTTGTAAACGGCCTGCCCGATGACCCGGCATATTTCCCTATTGCTGTTTGGCTACAGGATGCTGAATATGCAAAAGACTACAAAGAAATCGGAATAAATCTTTATGTTGCAAAGTGGGGCAAAATGACCGAAGAATACCTCGATTTGTTAAAAGAAGCCGAAATGCCAATTATCTGTGGTTTGGATGAGATTACAAAAAAACACATAGAAAATCCTATTATCGTTGGATGGCACATGCTTCCTGATGAGCCTGATAATGCCCAACCTGCAAAAGGTGAAAAGCATAAATACGGGCCATGTGAAGACCCGGAAGATACAAAAAAGAAATATGACACTATTAAAGCAATCGATTCTACCCGTCCGGTTTACCTTGGATTAGGTGTGGGTATTTCATATCATGGATACAGGGGCAGAGGTGGAGAATGTAGTGGAGATACAACCATGTACCCGGAGTACACAAAAGCAGGTGATATTTTCGGTTGGGATGTTTATCCTTTGGCAGGCCCGCCGCAGTCGCGTGTGTTCAGAGATTACAGCTACATTGGTTACGGTATGGACAATATGATGCGTTGGGCACACGGAAAACCAACATGGATGGCAATTGCCACTACCCGCATACGTAAGTTTGGGTTAATGCCAAATGGAGATAATGTACAATCTGCTGTCTGGATGGCAATTATCCATGGTGCTAAAGGCATTGTTTATTTCTCTCACGGATTTTATCCTAAGTTAGACGAAACAGGTCTGTTAAATAATAAACCGGTTGCGGAAGCTGTTAAAAAAATGAACGCTCAAATTACCGAGCTGGCTCCTGTAATTAATTCCCCTAATGTAGAAGGTTTGGTTAAAGTAGCTGAAAGGCCATTTGAACAAACGGTTGATTTAATGGTGAAAAAGTACAATGGCGATTACTACATATTTACCATTGAAGCAAATGGCGAACAGTTTTCAACAAGTCTCATTTTAGACAAAAAGATACAGGGAAAGAAAGTTGAAGTCCTTTACGAAGGCCGGACTATAGATGTTCAGGATGGTACTTTTTCGGATACGTTTACTAAAAAAGAAGGGTTTACTCATCACATTTACAGGATTTCTGGAACAGACGACTCTCAAAAGTACAGTAATATTTATAACGAGGATTTTTTTGAAGGACTTACAAATTGGGAACTTAATGATAAAAACAACTGGGAAGTAATTGAGGAAAACGGAGTAAAAGTACTTCACCTTAAAAAGGCCGGTGAATTCGGGAAAGTAAGGAAACCTTCATCTTTTGCCGCTCTAAAAAACATTGATGCATCAGATTTTGAGTTAACACTCGAAGCAAAATGTCTGGTTGACTCTGCTGTACAGGGGCGCGACCTGGCAGTCTATTTTGATTACCAGGATTCTCTCCATTTTTACTATACACACATCTCAAATGATATTCATAAATACCATAATATGATTGGTGTGGTAAACGGCAAAGACCGCGAGCCGATAGCAAATACTTTTGATAAGCCGGAAACCGCACGTTTAACAGATTACAACTGGCATAAAATTAAAGTAACCCAAAACAGTTCGAAGGGCGAAATAGAGGTGTTTGTAGATAATATGATAACACCGGTTCATTCTATTATCGACACTACATTAACACACGGAAGTATAGGTGTTGGTTCGTTTGATGATTTTGGGATGTTTAAAAATATTCAGTTAAAATATAACCTTGATAAAAAATAAACCATGAGGCAATTACTGTTAAAAAAAAGCGCGACAGGAATGAAGCCTTTTGCCCTGATAGTTATCTTACTGATTTTTGGTTTAACAGGATGTAAAAGTGATAAATCTGCCAGCGATAAAAAAGGCGATTTATACAGTGGATTTCAAAATCCGCCACAAGAGGCTAAACCTACGGTATATTTTACCCTGTTAAATGGTTATTTGAACAAGGAATTTGTTCAACATGAACTTCAGGAATACGCCGATAAGGGTATTGGAGGACTTTTGGTATTCGATATCGGAATTATAGGAAAAAAAGAAGCTTTCCCTCCACAAGGTGCTGAGTTCATGAGTGACGAATGGCTCGAAAACTTCAAATTTATAGTTGAGAAATGTGATGAACTCGGAATGAGTGTTGAGCTTGCCGGAGTTAGTAGCTGGGATATGGGTGGTTCGTGGACTCCACCGGAAGAGGCTGTATTGGCATTGTTTCAAAATAGTATTACCGTTCAGGGGCCTAAAAAATTTAATCAAAAACTTGATTATCCTGAATTGCCTGTAAAAGCAATTCTTGATGAGGAGGGGAAGCCCGTAGTTTCTAAAGAAATTGCTGTTTTGGCTATTCCTGTAAAAAAACGTCAGGAGGCTTATGAGTTTATTTTTAAACTTGATACTAAGCCTGCACTACACGATTTAGAATATGTAATTCTTGCCAACACCGATAAAACAAATAAAGAAATTGCCGGTGGCGAAAAAATATACTCTAAAAATTTTGAGATTCAGGTAAGTACTACCGATGATAAAAATTCAAGTTTTAGAACTGCTTATAAAGGTACATTAAAAGCTAATGCAAAAGAGCAGAAGTTTAATATGCCGGACGGCACAAAAGCTAAATATGTACGTCTAAGAATTCTTAACGGATATAACAAAAAAGCCGATTATGTACAGTTAGCTCAATTTCGTGTACATAATAGTACCGAAGAGAGAAGTTTAATTGATCGTGCGTACAATGGCCGTCCGGGTGGAGGAATGGAAATTAGTGCAAACTCACAATTAGGAGTAGAGAAAAACTGGAGAGCTAAAAATATTAATATCTTAATGAGCGAACGAACAGGTGAAGTTGGCGAAAGCTGGATTTCAAACGGAAAACAACCCGTGCTTATTGAGAATGTTAATGACATTCAGGTTATTACTGATAAACTTGACGCTAATGGTGTTCTTACATGGGATATTCCCGAAGGAGAATGGGAAATAATACGCTATGTAATGAGTAATACTGGTGAGAGATTAAAAATTCCTAACCCCAAATCAGACGGTTATGCAACGGATCACCTTAGTGCAGAGGCAACTAAGAACCATATTAATTACATGACTGAGCGTTTAGAGAAAAAATTTGGAGACTTAAAAATCTCATCGGTCGATAATTTTTATTTGCCTAGTTACGAGGTTGTTGGCCTGCTTTGGACTTACGACTTGGTTGAACAATTTAAAGGTTATAGAAATTATGATATCACAAAATATTTACCTGCTCTTAACGGGTATATAATAAAAGATGAAGAGACTACAGGCCGTTTCTTATATGATTATCAACGCACAATGGGCGATTTGTTGATTGATGCATTCTACATTACAGCAAACGAAACTGCTCACGAGCGCGGAATGGCTATTAAAGCAGAGGCTGCCGGCCCCGGAGCTCCAATACATAAAGTGCCTGTTGAAGCACTTAGTGCAATGAACTCTATCGACCAGATGCAGGGCGAATTTTGGCCCTGGCGCGAAAACTGGGATGGTTTATGGGTAGTTAAAGAGACTGCTTGTGCATCGCATATTTATGGCGAAGATAAAATTGTACACATGGAGTCGTTTACAGGATTCCGTCATTGGATGGATGGGCCCGTAGATTTAAAACCTTCTGCCGACAGGGCATTCTGCGAAGGAATGAACCACATTGTTTGGCACATGGCAGAACATACTCCACCTGAAGGAGGATTTCCGGGTGCAGTTTATCATGCAGGGGCACATTTTAATGTTAACCTTGTTTGGTGGAATCAAATGAAACCCTGGATTGATTATTTGGCTCGTACATCGTACATGTTGCAGCAAGGTAAATTTGTTGGCGATATTGTTTACTATTACGGTAATAAAGGAGCTAATTTTATTCAACCTAAATACACATATACCAATTTTGAAGGATATGATTTTGATGTAACAAATCTTGATGTTATGCTTAACCGTATGGATGTTAAAGATGGAAATATTGTGCTTCCTGACGGATTGAGTTATGAAGTTTTGGTACTTCCTGCACAAGAAGATATTACAGTATCTGCCCTTAAAAAAGTTAAAGAGTTGGCTGAGAAAGGCGCAACTGTTATAGGTATGAAATCAACTAAAGCTACCGGTTTATTTGAAGCTGATAAAAACGATGCCGAGGTTAAAAAACTTGCCAGTGCAATGTGGGGAGATATCGACGGAGTAAAAGTTACTGAAAACAAAGTAGGTGAAGGACGTATTATTTTTGGGAAAGAAGTAAAAACAGTGCTTGCTGAAATGGGTGTAACTTACGATTTTTCTTACACAGGAGAAGGCGTTGATTTAGATTATATTCACCGTCGTACAGCTAACAACGAAGTGTATTTCGTTAGAAATGAGAAAGATTCAAAAGCGAATTTCAAAGCTACTTTCCGTGTGCAAAATGCTACTCCCGAATTGTGGAACCCTTCAACAGGAGAAAAAACACCGGTATTGGCTTATGAGGTTTCAGATAAAGGAATTACAATTGATATGGATTTAGATAAAATGGGTTCTGTATTTGTTGTGTTTACTGATGGCGAAGGAGATTACGTTAAGTCAATCACAGGTGATGCTAATATTGTTGCTCTTAGTGGAGAATCAATTTCTGTTGAAGCATTCAAAAATGAGAAAATTAGCGTTGTAACTACCGATGATAAATCACTTTCTGTTGATGTAACTACTATTCCTGCAGCTGATGAAGTTACAGGTGAGTGGAATATTGAATTCCTTAGAAAGAACTTCGGTGCTCCTGAATCAACAAAAACCACTGAATTGAAATCATTATCCGATTTTGATGAGAAAGGAATTAAATACTACTCAGGAGAATCAAAATATACAAATACTGTTACAGTTGATGCTAAGAAATTAACTGAAGGAAACAAAGTTTACTTAGACCTTGGTGACCTGTGGTTAACCGGCGATGTTACGGTAAACGGACAGTTTACAGGTAATGTATGGAAAGCTCCTTACGTAATTGATGTAACTAAGCAGGTTAAAGCCGGAGAAAATACTCTCGAAATAGTTATTGCAAACACATGGAGTAACAGATTAATTGGTGATGCTAAGAATCCAAACGATAAACCATTCTGTAAAACAAATATCGATGGTAATGAAACATCGGAGGCTGATGCATGGGAAATTGTTCCATTAAGAAAATCAGGATTATTCGGGCCTGTTAAGTTGGTTTACTCTGCGAAAGTTGAAGTGTTAAAATAAAAATGCTATTTGCAATGTCACAAACTGATTACCAGGTAATATTAGACTATGTTGAGCAGCAGCCTGTAATTGATACACATGAGCATATACAACCCCAAAATGAGGTTGCCGAACAAGGGGTAAATATTTTCACTGTTTTTAAAAATTCTTATGCCCGTTTGGATTTTGTTTCGGCAGGTATGCCCGAAGAAGCCTGGGAATTAGGAAGTGAGGAAGAAATATGGGAGGTTTTTAGCCGGTACCAGCCTTTTGTTTTGCAAACAGAATAAAGCGTGGCCGGATTGATATGAATAAGTCTAAAGATATAGCAAAAGCAATATTTTATGATAATGCAAAAAGTTTGTATAAATTGAGTTGAAATAAACAAAAATAAAATATAATGAGTAACAAAAAAAGTAACAATTTAATACCTCTTATTATAGTAGGTATAATGTATTTTGCGATTGGTTTTGGAGTTGGAATAAGTGGTTTTTTAACCCCTGCTTTAAAATCAGCATTTAATTTATCAACCGGACAATCATACCTCGTTACAGCAGCTATTTTTTCGGCCTTTGTAGTTTTTGGAGGGCCGGCAGGTTGGGTAATTAAAAAGATTGGTTACAAACTGTCGATGATGTTTGCTTTTATCATTATGGCTGTTGGTATGGTATTGTTTGTACCTTCTGCTAAGGCTGAAAGTTTTCCTGTTTTCTTATTTGCTTTGTTTGTTGGCGGTGTAGGAAATACACTTTTACAGGCAGCGGTTAATCCTTATGTTACTTTAATAGGGCCCATTGAAGGTACTGTAAAGCGAATGAGCTTTATGGGAATTATGAATAAGGGTGCATGGTGGATAGCTCCTTTGTTCCTGAGTATTTTTATCGATTTGAACAATGTAAATGTTGAGGATGTAATAGTACCATTTTATATTGTAACAGCTATCCTTGTATTTCTGGGAATATTCACCTGGTTTGTACATCTTCCGGAGGTAAAGGCAGAAGGTGAAGATGAAGGTGAGGAGGAAGTAAAATCCGAAACCGTAAGTAATGCTTCAGGGAAAACAAGTATTTGGCAATTTCCACATCTTTTATTGGGTGTTTTGGCAATATTTGTTTTTGTAGGTATCGAAACTCTACCTATGGCATCGGTAATTGATTTTGCAAAAGCATCATTTGGTGCTGATGCACCAGGTCTGGCCGGATTTTCAAAATACGTGGTTATTGGTTTGGTCGCAGGTTATATTTTTGGGGCAGTAGCTGTTCCGCGGTTTATCTCGCAAAAAAATGTATTGGTGTTGTTTTCGTTTTTAGGAATAGCATCAACATTCATATTGGTTCTTTCTCCGGTTAAATTTGCTGTTTATGTATTAACATTGGTAAGTTTTGCCAATTCAATAATGTGGTCGGCAATATGGCCGCTGGCAATTGCCGATTTGGGTAAATTTACCAAACGGGGGTCATCTATGCTGGTTATGGGTATTGTTGGTGGTGCAGTAATTCCATTAGCTTTTGGTTTCCTTGTCGATGCTTTTAAAGGTGCTGCCGAAGTGGCAACTGCTGATAATTATCAATCAGCCTATTGGATATTTTTACCATGTTATTTGTTTATCTTATACTTTGGTTTACACGGGCATAAAATCAGGAAAAAGTGAAAATTTAATATGAGTATCCGTTTGCATACCTAATCCACTAATTGATATTCAGAAAGATATATATAATTACTAGGTACTAATACGGACATTCATAAAATTAAAGAAGATGGAAAAGTTGTTATATCTAAGTAAATCGGATGTGGAAAAGGTAAATTTACCAATGCAGGATATTATCGATGGACTTGAAGAGATGTTCAAAGAAAAAGGTGAAGGACGTGTTGAAATGCCTCCAAAACCCGGTATTCATACACAGCCTGATGCGTTTATTCATGCAATGCCTGCTTATATTCCGGCAATGAAGTCTGCGGGATTGAAATGGATTTCAGGTTATCCGGAAAACCAAAAGAAAGGTTTGCCATATATAACTGGTTTACTAATTCTGAACGACCCTGAAACAGGAATCCCGGTATGTGTAATGGATGGTACATGGATTACCGGCCAGCGTACCGGCGCTGCATCGGCTTTGTCTGCTAAATATATGGCTCGTAAAAACAGTAGCTCAATAGGTATTTTAGCTTGTGGAGTTCAGGGAAAAAGTAACCTTGAAGCAATGGCTTGTGAATTCGATATTAAGAAAGTTGTTGCTTACGACCCATACCCGGGAGTAGCCGAAAAGTTTGTTGATGATATGAAAGCTGTTGTGCCGGCTGCTGAGTTTATTATTGTTGATAACCCAAAAGATGCGGTTGTTGATTTAGATATAGTTGTTACAAGTGGCCCTATCCTTAAAAATCCTGAACCTGCAATTGAAGCAGGATGGTTGAAAAAAGGTGCATTTGCAAGTGCTGTTGACTTCGATTCATACTTTCAGGGAGCAGCTTTCGATGAGGCTGATAAACTGGCTACCGACGACCATGCACAAATGGACTACTACCGTTCGGTTGGTTACTTTGGCCAAACACCAAAAGCTTATGCCGATTTGGGCGAAATAGTAGCAGGTAAACAACCCGGGCGTGAGAACGATGAGGAGATAAACATTGCCGTTAATTTAGGAATTGCATTAGACGATATGGCTACTGCAATTAAGATTTATAAAAAAGCTAAAGAAATGGGAATAGGTACCGAGTTGTCTTTGTAAATTCTATCCCGAAGTGGGTTCAACTCTTGATTCGAGTGAATTTTAGAAATTGAACTAAGTTATAAACGAATGAAATTTCGAATTAATAAATTACTCTACTGGGTTACTTTTTGGGGGGCGGTTGTTTTTTTTTATAGCTGTACCGGTAACTTTAAGAAGGAAAAATCAATTGATTGGGAGTATTATTTTGGTAAAGCTATTACCGATGAAACTAAGGTTCCGCAATACACTTTGCCCGATGTAATGACTTTTGGTGACGAAAACTGGCAAAACCAATTAATGTGGCTTGAAAAACGCCGTCCCGAAATTATGGAATTGTATAATACTGAGGTTTACGGTAAAGTGCCTGCGTGGACTAGGAAAACAGAGTTCAAAGTCACCAAAACCATTCCAAATGCTGTAAACGGAAAAGCCACAATGAAAGAGGTAACTGCTACTTTTATCAATAACGGTAAAAAGGCAGAGATGAAAATTTTGGTTTATATTCCAAATAATGGTGAGAAAAAGCATCCCCTGTTTCTCGGCCTTAACTTCTTCGGAAATCACACAGTTTATAACGATGAAAACATTACACCGGCTAACGGTTATGTAATCAACAAAAAAGCTATTGGGGTGGAAAATCATAAAGCTTCGGAAGCAAAATATGGGGTAATGAGCAGCCGCTGGCAGGTAGAAAAACTTATCGGCAACGGTTTTGGCCTGGCCACCATTTTCTATGGCGATTTAGACCCCGATTTCGATGATGGAGACCAAAACGGTATTCATCCCCTGTTTTATACTGAAGGACAAAACAGACCTAATGCCGATGAGTGGGGCTCAATTTCAGCATGGGCGTGGGGCTTAAGCCGCGCAATGGATTATTTCGAAACAGACCCGAATATCGACGAAGGCAAAGTGGCAGTTGTTGGCCATTCGCGTCTTGCCAAAACAGCTTTATGGGCAGTGGCGGCTGATAACAGGTTTGCACTGTCGGTTTCCAATAACTCAGGCAGTGGCGGCGCTGCGCTTTTCCGAAGAAAGTTTGGCGAAACCATTGATGCTTCATTAGCCTATGCGCCACAATGGTACTGCGAAAACTTCAGGAAGTACGAAAACAGGGAAGACTCACTGCCCGTTGACCAGCACATGCTGATAGCGTTTATTGCACCCCGCCCGGTTTATATTGCCAGTGCCAAAGAAGATACATGGGCCGACCCAAAAGGCGAATTCCTTTCAGCAAAACATGCTACCCCTGTTTATCACATTTTCAATAAAAAAGGTATTGAGGTTGACTCAATGCCAAAACCCGGAGTGTCTGTCCAAAACAGTATAGGTTATCACATCAGAGAGGGGAAACATAATATTACAGAGTTCGATTGGGAGCAATATATCAGGTTCGCCCAAAAACATTTCAGTAATGAAAAGAAAGTGGCATTGACATTTGACGACGGGCCTGATGATTCATGGACTCCAAAGATTCTCGATATCCTGAAAAGGGAGAATGTAAAAGCAACATTCTTTTTGGTGGGTAATAATGTAAAGAAGCATCCCGAAGTTTTTAAGCGTATCCACAGCGAGGGACACCTGGTTGGCAACCACTCGATGACACATCCTCATTTGAGCTATCTCGGAAGTTTAGATTCTGTTTTATTGGAACTAACATCAACCAATACTTTGTTTAAAAGTATAACAGGAGAGGACTTTGAGTATTTCAGGCCTCCATACGGGCACCTTACTATTGAGCAAAGTAATTATTTACAGGAAAATGGTTTCAAAAGGGTAATGTGGAATATAGATCCCCAAGACTGGGATGTTGCGAATATTACAAGCGAAAATATAATTAATAAAATAAATAATCAGGTATTTGACGGAGCCAATATATTGCTCCATTCCACTAATGCAAACTCTTCGGCTTCTGAAAAGGAGAAAAACAAAGAAAATACTGTAGCTGCTTTGCCTGTAGTAATTAAATCTTTACGAAATAAAGGTTATAAGTTTGTTACTGTTGATAAGTTAAGTGATAAACATTAAACGAAACTCTGTAACCCCGGAAGGGGTTAAACAACAATAGTCGCGATGTACATCGGGAGGATAAAATCCCGAATGGGATTGAACAAAAATAGCCGTAGGTGAAACCTACGGGATAACATGAGAAGAAAATAAGAACCCTGTAAGGGTTCAATAAGAAAAGGCAAAACGAATTTTGATGTTAAATCAGA
>JBDLJS010000106.1:0-12983 GCA_039714235.1 Bacteroidota bacterium
CAGCCATACTTCAGGCGGAACAGCGTTAGGAACGCGTAGTTTTTGCATTTTTATTTCAGTTCCTTTTAACTGCTCTTCGGCCTGTAAAAAATAGCGGGAATCAGTCCATAATACTGCCTTGTTTTTTGTAACAACAAATATTCCGTATGAACCTGTAAAACCGGAAATAAATGCCCTTGTTTGCCACCTGTCTGGCAAGTATTCGCTTGAGTGTGGATCGGTACCCGAAATGTACCAGGCATCGAGGTTAAGCTTTTGTATTTCGGCCCTGAGAGCTAAAATTCTGTTATTTATTTCGTTCATTTTTGAAAAAATCTTTTACAAATTTTTTAATCGAAGGAGCAGGAATATTGTCGTAGTTTAATTCCTCTTCTGAATAAAAATAATAATTGAGAATGTCATCCATTGGAATTAAACCGTCAATGGACTCAGGAATAACCTTAAAAGCCATGTCGAGAGTAAATACGATTAGCCCTGAAAAGAGGTATTCGTTGGGTGCTGAGCCCAAATATTCCAATGATTTTACCGTTAGCCCCAACTCTTCAGAAAGTTCCCTTTTAACTGCATTTTCTGCTGTTTCTCCAGGGTCGATAAAACCACCCGGAAGGTCAAGTTTACCGTAATCGGGCTCAACACCGCGTGTTACCAGCATTAATTTGCCATTATTGTCGGTTACCAAAGCTGCTACCGCTGCGGCCGAATTAATGAAAAAATGAAAGCCGCAAGCCTCACATTTCAGCGAACGCTCCCCAGACACTTTAAACTCAGCAGATCCGCACCGGGGACAATTTTTTAATACATTTAAAGGATGAGTCGCACTCATTAATCTATAACTTTTACAGCTTTCAACCAATTATAAAACAGCTCGGGCCACTGGTCAACCGGCAATCCCGATTTTCTTATTCCAAAACCATGTCCGCCTTCCTGAAAAATATGCATTTCGGCTGGTACATTATTTCTTTTTAGTGCTGAATAAAATTCAATTGAATTTTGCGGAGGTACAGCTTTATCGTCGTCGGCAAGGATTAAAAACGTTGGTGGTGTTTCGGCAGTTACATTCAGTTCGTTTGAATATTGTTTCGCCAGGTCCCAGTCGTTGGTTTCTCCAATCAGGTTTTTTCGCGAGCCCATGTGCCCGAATTCCTCATCAAAACTAATAACCGGATAAAGCAAAAGCATAAAATCGGGGCGGCAGCTTACCTGCTCAACGTGATCTTCACTTTCTTTATTCCCGGTATCGAAAACCGTTCCTACGGTTGAAGCCAGATGTCCGCCTGCCGATGAACCTGCAATACCAATTTTATCAGGATTAATCCCCCACTCCTCTGCGTTCATTCGCACAATTCTTATCGCCCTGCGAGCATCTCCAGAAGGAATCTCATGGTGACCATAAGGCAAACGGTATTTCAGTACAATACCGGCAATCCCTTTCGATTTTAACCATTCGGCAATATCATATCCCTCGTGATCCATGGCCTCAATCCAGTAACCTCCTCCCGGACAGATAACCACAGCAGCCCCTGTATTTTTCTCCTTTTCAGAAAGATAAACATACATCTCAGCTTCCGAAACATTTCGCACCCGGACACCATCGTATTTCTCCTCAGGTTTATCCATACCATTGTGGTTGGGCGCCCCATCTGGCCACACTTTTAAAACTTTATCCTGTGCAAGTAAATTTGCAGTAACAAAGACCAGGACAATTAGCAGGTTTAATTTTTTCATGGTTATTTATTTTTAGTTGTAAGACCGGGAACACCATTCTCCCTCGTTCAGGGGAGAAAAATCATACTCCATGGTTAATTTCTTATTTAGATTTTGCACCGACAAAATAATGTTCCTTTTCAGAAAAGAGGACATTAAAGGTTGTCAGCGAACCATATACCCTTGTAATGTATTGTTGGATGTTTATTTTTTCTTCATCGTTGAGCGTTTTGCTGCTGTTAATACTTTGTTCCAGCACTCGGAGTCGATCGCGGAGCATCACAATTTTATGAAAGAAGGTTTCGATTGGAATTTCTTTGGATTTTAGTTCCGGGTTGACCGGTTGCAGTACCATTGAACCCCCAGTCCACTTTTCTCCTAAAGGTACCACTTCATTTAACGCCCCGTATTTATCCAGAACAAAACTCATAACCTCTTCCAGTTCTGTTATTGAAATTCCTGATTTTGGGGCATCGTCATTTTTCTCCAGAACCGTTAAATCGGTATTTCGTTTTGTTATTTCCATTTTACCACCTCGTTCAAAAAAAATCTCATAGGCAGTAAGGTTGTTTTTACTCACAATTCCTTCGCCGTAACGCGGATGATCTACGCGTGTTCCTACTGTTAATTCTTCCATTTGTTCATCAATTTTTGAAAAGGTTTAAAAGTATAGATTTTGGCTAACAGTTCAAAGAGGAAAATTCGATGAATAGCTGCAGGCTAATATATAGTATCGTGTCAATAATGCCATTTCTGGGTCGTCATGCTGAACTTGTTTCAGCATCCCGTAATTTCAGCAGATTCCAAAATAAATTCGGATTGACGTACCCGAAGCTGAGGTTTGACTTGACACTAGTGTCACGCCTAAACTACTTCAACGGTGAGTCCGGTTCTTTTTTAAAGACATCGTAGAGAACCTGGTCAACAATCCATGCCCACAACTTGGCCACCAAAACAATTACTTTTCCGTCCCAAAAAGAGATAATCGTTTTGCGTTTTCGCCTTTTTATGGCCCGGTACATAATGCTGGCACATTTTTCGGCCGACATCATTTTTTTCTCGTTGCGTGGAGTTTCACCCTGCTGCGAACCATCGGATATAAGTGCTGTTTTACGAATTTCTGATGCAGTAAATCCGGGTGCAGTTACCAACACATGCAATCCGGCTCTCAGATACTCAATTCGCACTGTATCGAGAAAACCGCGAACGGCAAATTTTGAGCCCGAATAACCGGTACGCCCGGGCAGGCCAATGTATCCACCGGTAGAAATAACCCCAACCAGTGATCCTTTTTCTTTTAACAGATGTGGTAAAGCATATTTTGTACAATAAACAGTACCCCAGTAATTTACATCCATCAACCTGTGCAATACCGAAATTTCTACATCTTCTATTGATGCCCGCATTGAAATACCTGCATTATTTATCAGTATATCAATTTTGCCAAATTTATTAATGGCACTGTCAATAAGGTTTTTGCAGTCTTCTTCTTTTGTTACATCGGTTTTTACAGTTAAAACCTCAACGTTAGTCAGTTTTTCTTTTAGTTCCTGCAATCGTTCCATCCGGCGGGCAGCCAATACAAGGTTAAATCCTTCTGAGGCGTATTTATTGGCCAATGCTTTTCCAATTCCTGAAGAAGCCCCGGTAATAACAACTACTTTACTTTGCATAAGATATATATGAAAAACAGAAGTTTAGTGAAAATCTATTTACAGAGGAAAAATACGCATTTTTCTTGTCATAAGATTAATTAATTAATATATTTTATGACAGTTTTAATAAACCTGGCTATTTGAACAACTTCTTCAACCCTTTCCCTAATTTCTCGAGTGATTTCTTAAGATCATCTTTTGTAGCATCGGTAATGGCCTTTTTAGTTTCCGATAAATCCATACTCACTTTAGGTTCGCCAACAGGACCTTTTATCAGTACTCCGGCAGGAACAATTTTAATGTTTTTATTCCCCGGAATTACAGCCAGAATATTCTGAATATCGGGGCCAATAACTTCGCGCTGAACTTTAAAATCGAGCCGCATATCGAGCAGGCTTTCGGTATTTAAATTACCCGAAACCGTAGTTTCCTGCCCTATTACCTTTGTTTTAAAAGGGTTCAATAGCAAGTCTCCGTTTTCAACATTAAAGCTGGCCATAAAATCATCAATGGTTACATTTTTCAATTTTTCTTCCCTGATAATCCCCTTCAACTGGTCGAATGTACGCGAATCAACAATTTGCAGGTTGTTTGTTCCAAACATTCCTTTCCCGTTTGCAGTTGGTGCAATAAGTTTCAGTTGAGGGCTTAATCTTCCTTCCATTTTCATTGTGGAGCTGAATTTACCGTAACTTTTCCCGGCAACCGGCAGAATTTGTCGTATTCCGGATAGTGTTTTATACATCAGCGGAATATCGAAACTATTAATATCGAAACCAAAATCGAAGAACGGTTGGTTTAATGCTGTATTTTTATACGATCCGTTCATTTTCAACTCGCCTTCCAGCATTTTCATACTTAAACCATTCAGAATTAATTGCTTATCAATGGCTCGTATTAATCCGTTTATACTGGTTATCTGCAACCTGTCGAAAATGGCATTTTCAATATTCGATTGAAATGTAATATCGATGTTTTCAGGAATATCAAATGCCAGAATCTCTTCTGTTTCATCCGGCTGACTGGCCATTGAAGCTTCCGGTATTTGTTCATTTTCGGAGGTATTCTGTGGTTTTACCTGGAGTCGCAATAACTCATTTAGGTTTACCAATCCCGAATTCATCTGCAGGTTACCTTTCAGGGTCCCCTCGTTAAAAAGATAATTCAAATAGTTGGTTATCTGGCCTGTAAAGTTAAAATCGCTTTGCCCTACCTTCATTTTAAATTCCTGCAGGTTAACGCTTTTGGGCGAAAAATCGAGTTGTCCTTTGGGCACGTACACCTTTTGCGTAAGCTCACGGGAATCGTAAACAAGATTATCGAGCATTACAATTCCGTCGGATTTAATCTTGTGGTATGCCTCATTTTCGATATCGGAATAATTTCCTTTTACAAATAAATTGGCATCAATTATTCCTGAAATGTTTACACTATCGAGCGGCAATGCATCTTTCAGGTGGTCGAGATTTACCATGCCTATAAAAGTGCCATCGAAATATGGATCGGAAACCGGTTGAGTTATAACAAGATTTAAGTCAACCGGGTTATTTCTGATTTCGGCATGTGCTTCGCGGGCTTCAATTTTAGTTAAATCGAGGCTGCCCTGTGGTTTAACAATCGAAATATCGGCCTTAATGTTTTTTATCTCCTCGGGCAAATCGGCATAATGAAAATTCCCGTCGCTGACGTCTAACTGCAACGACAGGGCCGGGTAACTATCGCCGAAATAAAAGCCTTTAACGGTTCCGGAAATTGCTGCAGTACCTTCAGTTTGAATGTCTTTTAAATATTCTTCGTAAACCGGTGGTACTAAAGCCAGAAAGTTTTCAAAATCCGACTCTTTTGTTTTTAGCTTAAGATCAAAAATGGTTGTGTCAGAAGGAACTTCAATATTGCCTGAAAGCTCCAGTGGCAAACGGTTTACCATCAACTCGTTATCGGCAATCGTGATTATCATGTTTTCATAATCCACATCGAGTAAAGTTGCCAGTTTCAGGGTTGTATTGGAGATGTAATTAACCGCATCGTATCGCAGTACAAAGTTCTCAACCGTCCCGTCGGTTTGTAGTTGTGTTGAGTTTCCGTACATCTTTCCTGAAATATCAAAATCCATATCATCCAATTCTAAAAAAACTTTTGCAGGTTGATCATCATAAACCAACTCTGCATTTTTTATTTCAATTTTGTTAAGATGAAGCTGAAAAGTATTCTTCTGGACTGTTGTATTTTCGGTGCTGATATTTTCTATTTTTTGTGGATCTGTTAACTCCCAGTTTGCCAAGCCTGTTTCGTTTACGATTAAATTAAGCTGAGGACGATCCAATACGATTTCCTCAATGCTCATATCCGATTTCCTGAACAAAGAAGCCAGGTTCATTTTTGTGCGAACCTCATTCACACTTAAAAGCGTATCGTTCTGAAATTCATTCTTCCCTTTAATTAAAACATCCTTTAATTCCACTGTGGCTCTAGGAAAATCGCGAAACAACGAAAGGGTAAGGTCGGAAAACTGAACCTCGGCATTTAACTGTTTGTTCAGCGTATTTTTGGTTACCTCCAAAAGGTTTTGTTTAAAGAATATTGGGATTGCAAACAGTGCCCCAACAACTAATAGAATGATTATGAAAAGAATAATTACCGTTTTCTTCATGGCCAAATTTTTATCAAAAATATAACTTCAAAACGTTTATTTTAGTTTGAAATTGTTAAAAAAGGTTGGAAGTTGTGCCGTAGGCTCCATTGGAGTACCTACGGTGCATCCCTATGGAAGAAGAAGAAAGACCGATGACGGATAACAGGTGACGGAATATGGTAGTTGACAGGATAAATTTTTTGATTGGACAAAATTTATTCCGTAGCTACGTCTCTTGATGGTTATCTGTAACATTTTACTGCTGGTTGATAGTCATCGGCCTTCTCAAATCTCTTTCAGAATAATCCTTCGCAAAATTTGCAAAGCTGTCTGGCTTGAGCGGACGATATTCCGTTCGCGGTTATTGCCAAAAACAAATTTCTTTGTAAACACTTTATTCTTCCCTGCCACTGCAATCCAGACTGTACCAACAGGTTTTTCTTCGGTTCCGCCTGTCGGGCCGGCAATTCCGGTTGTGGCTATTGCAAAATTGGCTTTAAGCACTTTTTTCACTCCCGAAACCATCTCTCTGGCAACCTGCTCGCTGACTGCCCCAAATTTTTCCAGCGTATCTTTTTTTACGCCTAGCATATTTTCTTTGACCTCATTCGAATACGATGTTACCGAACCATTATAATATTCCGAACTTCCTGAAACGGATGTTATTAAATGCGAAATGTAACCACCGGTGCAACTTTCGGCAACAGCCAGTGTTTTACCACGCTCTTTTAGCAACTTTCCAACTACCTCGGCAAGGGTATCGTTATCGAATCCAAAAATATTTTCAGGAATTATTTTCTGAAGCTTTTTAATTTCATTTTCCACATCCGCCCGGAGCGAATCTTTGTTTTTACCAAATGCGGATAAACGCAATCGCACTGCCAGTGGATTTGGCAAATAGGCCAGCTTAATGTGTTCCGGCAAAGCATCTTCCCAGGCTTCTATTTTTTCGGCCAGCATCGATTCTGCCAGCCCCTGTGTTAAAACAGTTTTATGAAAAATTGCTTTTGCCTTTTCATTGTTACTGAACCGGGGCAGGATTTCATTCTCTACAAGGTATTTCATCTCCAGCGGAACGCCCGGTACCGAAACAAAAATGGTGTCGTTCTTTTCGAACCACATGCCGGGTGCTGTTCCTGTTTTATTGGGCAGAACTGTGCACGATTCAGGAACGAGTGCCTGGTCGCGGTTTAATTTGTTTAAATCGATTCCACGGTTGGCAAAACGCTTTTTTATGTGCTCGAATGTTGGCTCGTGAAATACCAGTTTTGTGTTGAAATATTCGCAAAGTGTATTTTTGGTAATGTCGTCTTTGGTAGGCCCCAATCCACCGGTAATCAATACCAAATCCACACTTTTTTCAGCATTACGTAATGCTTCCGAAATATGATTGTGTTTATCTTTTACCGATGTAATCCGGCATATTTCAATACCATTCAGGTTAAACTGTTCGGCAATCCATGCCGAATTGGTATCAACTACCTGGCCGATTAAAATTTCATCTCCTATGGTTATTATTTCTGCTTTCACTTTTCAAATGTCTTTAAAAATGCCAGCCGTTGCAACAGGGTTGGGTGCGAATAATGAAAAAACACATACGTTTTGTGCGGTGTCAGGTTACTTAAATTATTAATTGACAATTTTTTTAGTGCTGATGCAAGGGCTTCCGGTTTGTAATTTTCGGCAGCAAACCGGTCGGCCTGATACTCATTTTTTCGCGAGAGCATATTCATAAAAATTCCTGTAAAAAATGATATTGGTGAATACAACACCCCAAAAGCCACCAACCCGATATGAAAATTGGGCTTTTCAACTCCCAGTGCCTGACTCAAGTTTGGATTATTAATCAGCAATCCAAAAATATACAGTACAATTCCTGTTTGAACCAATCCGATTAACAATCCCTGGATTACGTGTTTCTTTTTATTGTGGCCAATTTCGTGCGCCAGTACAGCAACCAGTTCTTCGGTTTCCAAATCGTTAATTAAAGTATCGTACAAAACTATACGTTTTTTTGCTCCCAAACCTGTAAAATAGGCATTGGCTTTGGTTGAACGTTTTGAGCCATCGATAACAAAAATATTGTCGAGTTTAAAGCCAACCTTTTGCGAGAAATTGCTGATAGAATCGCGTAACTCGCCCTCTTCCAAAGGTGTTTGTTTGTTAAACAGCGGCACAATAATGTTTGAATAAAACATGGCCATAAAAACAGAAAATACAGAAACCACCATCCAGGCATATACCCAGAACATGTTACCGGTTTTCTGATAAATAAATATGATTAATGCAAGTAATCCGCCGCCAATAACAGCACCCAATAACCATCCTTTAATTTTATCGAATACAAATGTTTTTGGCGAGGTTTTATTGAAACCATATTTTTCTTCAATCTTAAAAGTGTCGTAAACTGCAAATGGTGTGTTGAGAATATCGGATGCAAACATGATTATTCCAAAAAATAGTAAAGATGCAACAATTGCGCTCGACGTAAAATTCCACGCCCAACCATCGACCAGGGCAAAGCCGTAAAAAACAAACATGGCCAGTGTTACCGCAATGCTAAAACTGCTTGTCAGCGTTCCAAACCGGTGGTTTTCTTTCTGGTAAGCCTGTTGTTTTTTATACTTTTCCTCGTCGTAAATACCTTTCACCTCATCGGGCAGTTTATCGCTCCATTTGGTAGTATTCAGGTAATCAAGGTATTTTTCAAACAAGAAATCGAGAATAATTATCCCGATAATAATCCAAAATAAAATTTCGTGCATTTTTTAACTAAATTGAAATGACAAAGATAACAGAATCGAGTTCAAAGTTTAGAGTTTAAAGTTCAAAGTTTAGAGTATCTGGCCAATCTCCACTAATCTCAATCAATTCCTACCTAATAACACAAACGTTCCCTACAAATCTCAACTAATTCCCAACAAACGCTACTAATCTCTATAAATCACTATTCATTTATACAATTTTTTTCCCACTTTTGCATCTCAGCTTGGAATACCAGATTTATGGAGAAGTACATTGAACTGCTAAAAACTTTAATATCTACAAAATCGTTTAGCAAAGAAGAAGAAAATGCGGCAGAAGTAATGCGCAATTTTCTAAAAGACGAAGGAATACCTTTTCATTCAAAAGAAAATAATACGTGGGCATTTTGTAAACATTTCTCTGAAAACAAACCAACCGTATTGCTCGATTCTCATATAGACACTGTACGTCCGGCAAAGGGATACACAAAAGATCCGTTTTCTCCCATTGAAGAAGATGATAAACTTTATGGTTTGGGAAGTAACGATGCCGGAGGGCCACTGGTTGCATTACTGGCTACTTTTATTCATTTTTACGACCGTAAGAATTTACCTTTTAACCTGATTTTTGCTGCCACTGCGGAAGAAGAGATATCAGGCAGGCGGGGTTTGGAAATTGTAGTCCCGAAAATTGCCCCGGTTGATTTTGCAATAATTGGCGAACCCACCAATATGGAACTCGCTATTGCTGAAAAAGGATTGCTGGTTCTGGATTGTTATGCCCATGGAAAATCAGGGCATGCAGCCCGCGATGAAGGAGAAAATGCATTATATAAAGCTCTCGGGGATATTGAGAAACTACGTAATTTCGAATTTGAAAAAATATCGGATGTTCTGGGCAATGTAAAAATTACGGTAACCCAGATTGATGCTGGAACACAGCACAATGTTATTCCCGATGTTTGTCATTTTGTGGTTGATGTACGAACCAATGAACACTATTTAAACAAAGAGGCAGCAGATATTATCGACAACCTTCTCGATTCGGAAGTAAAACCACGTTCGGTACGGTTAAACTCATCCGGAATTTCAGAACATCATCCGTTTGCGAAACTTGTAAAACAAAAGGGAATAAAAATTTATGGTTCCCCAACTACTTCCGACCAGGCAATAATTCCCTGCCTGTCGATAAAAATGGGCCCGGGGAAATCGGCACGTTCACACACTGCCGACGAATACATTTATAGAAGTGAAATTTATGCAGGGATTAAAAGATTCATCGAATTACTCGAAGAATTAAAACTATAATTTACCACAAACCCAATTTTACAATTTATCAATAACTTATGCAACCTAACAATCCGCTCCACGGAAAAACCCTCGAGGCCATAGTAGTTTACCTGGTAAGTTATTATGGTTGGGAAGAACTGGGCAACAAAATACAAATTAACAGTTTCAGAAAAGACCCGAGCATTAAATCGAGTTTAAAGTTTTTACGTCGTACCCCATGGGCACGGGATAAGGTTGAGAAGCTGTATTTAGAGACGATTGGGGAGTAGCTGCCAGTCTTCATTAATCTCAGTTTTCTCTCAATTTATTAAATGTATCACGAAATCCTGCTTTTCCGGAATAATCTGGGAGAAATACCAATCCATTTCGAAAATGTTGATGAGAAGTGCTGCGATGAATAAAATCCGCAATCAAAAGCAATATCTGTTAACTTTTTGTTTGTTGTTTGCAGAAGCTCTTTTGCCTTTTCTATTCGTAAATAAATCAGGTAATTCGCCGGGGTGTAACCGGTATTTTCCTTCACCAGCTGGGTCAGGGTGGTTATCCCGACACTGTTCCCAGAGGCCAGCTCTTCCAGTGTCCATTTTTTAGCGAGGTCGGCTTTTAGTGTCGAGTCAAACTTCAAAAACCAGTTTTGATTTTTCATAATTTTACTTTCGCGGTTTTGAATTAACCGGACAGCTGTAATTAAAAACTCCTCTGCCAAATTCGAAATTCTCTGCTGATACCCAAAGTCCTTGTTATTCAACTCATTTTGTAAATGAATAAAAAGTAATTTTAAGGCTTGTGCTTTTGAAAGTTTATGATTGGTATTTTTAGAAAGCGCCTTTCCAATCAGTTGGTTTTCATGCTGTTTTAATCGCGACCAATCCCCGAGTTTAAATTTGCCTTTACGTGTAAAATACTGAGGTTTTAATACCATCCAGTAAATCTCGCCCAAATCGACCACCTCTCTGGGGCTGCCATGTTTTTCCCACGGGCAGGTAATAAAACCATCGCCCGGGAAAAGAGTGTAACTTTTGTCTCCAACCACCCATTCGTAGCGGCCTTTAGTCACATAGCATATCTCAATTCCCTGGTTAAAATGTAACCCAAGCGGTTTTTGACGAATGTCTTTGTACTCTTCAAATCCAAAATCATTTATAAAATCGAATTCATTTAGCATATCAGAAGGGTAAGCATCGCAGTCGGTTTTTGAATAGAAAAAATGCATTTTTATAAAATCTTTCAATGTAAAATTATAGTATCTTATTATTTTACAAAAACTTTTCTTTATAAAAGAAATTTCAAATCATGCAGAAACTAACCGATGAGCTAATTTTTTACCACAAATATTTTGAGAATGAACTTCATAAAAACATCCTTTCATTTTGGATAGAGAATGGAATTGAAAGAGAGGGAGACGGTTTTCATGGTGCGGTTGATTTACAGGGGAATCCGATTTCTGACGCACCTAAATCGTGTGTTTTAAATGCCCGAATACTCTGGACTTTTGCCGAAGCAGCCAAAAATTTCAACAATAAAAAATATGCCGAAGTAGCTGGACGTGCATACAACGTTTTAGAAAACTATTTTACAGATAACAAATCCGGTGGTTATTATATGAGTATCGGTGCAAAAAACCAACCACTCGATACTATAAAACACACCTACGCCCAGGCTTTTGTTTTGTATGCACTTAGTAAATATTATGAATTGTTCCCTTCTGAAAAATTAAAGCAACAACTAACGTCTTATTTTTCATTTCTAGAGGAGAAAACCAAAGACAATTCTCATCAGGGTTATTTCGAAGCTTTTACCCGCGATTGGAAGCCTTATTCAGAAAATCGTATGGCCGATAACAACGAACCACGATCGATGAATACCCATTTGCATATTCTTGAAGCATACACAGCTTATTATAAAGTTTCAGGAAACGAACTGGCCGGAAAACGACTGAAAGAATTACTGGAACTTTTTATTGTTAAAATTATCCGCCCATCGGGGCATCTGGGTATTTTTTTCGACGAAAAATTTACTGAAACTCACTCTTCCAAAGCCATATGCTCCTTTGGCCATGACGTAGAAGCTTCGTGGCTTTTGTGGGAGGCTGCCGAAATTTTGGACGACAAGCTAATTCTGAGTAAAATGAAATCGCTCTCCATAAAAATGCTGAATGCGGTTGACCGCGTTGGCGTGGATAAAGATGGAGGATTGTTCTTGGAATCAACCCGATTTGGGAGCCATCTACGAACTAACAAACACTGGTGGCCACAGGCAGAAACGCTTGTTGCATTTATGAATGGATTTGAGCTTTCATCAGATAATAAATACTGGGAAAAGCTAAAACTTTCGTGGGATTTTGTCGATAAACACATTATTGACCACCAAAACGGTGAATGGTTCACTAAGGTTAACAGGCTGGGAGTTCCCTATTTAATTGAACCTGCAGACGATCCTTCGCCTTATTACCGCAACAACTGGAAAATAGACCCGTGGAAAGCGCCGTATCATAATGGCCGGGCAATGATGGAACTGATAAAAAGAATTGATAAATTGACAGGATAATTTTAATAAGAATGAAACTAATATTTATACTCATCACATGCCTGTTTTCAGGATTTGTAGTAAATGCCCAGGATGACCATACGAAATTACTTTTCGAGCTGGCAGCTAAGTCAAAAAACTGGTTCGAAGGATTTCAAACGAATATTGGCAAAAACGAATTTTCATATCACAGTTTCCGTAACGATGTTTCCAAATCGATGATTACCCGTTGCAAGGATGGGAAAATGGCTATTGAATGGGAAACCGAATTGGTTCCTGAAGACTGGACTGAAAATGAAGCCGGAGTTCTTTGGATAGCCGCTTTCGATTTAACTCCGGAGAATCTGGTTTTTGACGTTTTTATTAATGGAATTAAACGATTTGAGATACCTACAACCACACAAAAAAACTGGAAGATAAAATCGGGCGACG